>DATDHK010000102.1:0-4885 GCA_036521635.1 Bryobacteraceae bacterium
GAAGCCCGCCGATTACCCCGACATCGCGCGGCAAGTTGCCGAACTCGTGGCTCGCGGAGACGCGGCGCGCGGAGTCATTATAGATGGCGCGGGCATCGGATCGTGCATTGTTGCAAACAAGTTTCCAGGCGTCCGCGCGGCACTGTGTTATGATAAAGCTTCAGCCCGAAACAGCCGGGAACATAATGATTCTAATATACTTACGCTCGGCGGTCGACTGTTGACCAGCACCCAGGCCGAGGACGTGTTGCGGGTGTGGCTGAGCACTCCATTCGCGGGCGGACGGCACGCCGCACGCGTTCAGAAGATCGCGGAAATCGAAAAGGCATTACGGAATTGGACGCCGCGGAGTTAGATCGATTAGTCGCTCAGATCGGCGAGGAAATCCTCGCGCGCACCAATCGTCTGTCCGGATTGCCGCCCAAGGGCGAGGGCCTCAACATTCCGGATCTGGTGTGCCCCGGTTGCACGCAGCGCTGCCCGCAAACTTGCGCGCGCAAGGCCAAGGAGATCGTCAAAGCGGGGGCTTGCAGGCTTTCGGCCAGCGATAAACTTACGGCCATCGATCCTTCAATTGCGAGTCTCATCGATCACACGCTGCTGCGCGCGGACGCCACGCGCGACGAGATTATCAAAGTCTGCCAGGAGGCGCGCAAGTACAGTTTCGCGAGCGTGTGCGTGAATCCATATTGGGTGCCGGTGGTGGCCGCCGAGTTGGCCGGGTCGCCCGTGAAGGTGTGCACTGTGATCGGCTTTCCGCTGGGCGCCACGTCCACCGAATCGAAGGTATGTGAAGCGGAAGCGGCTCTGCGTGTCGGAGCGCAGGAGATCGACATGGTGCAGAATGTGGGCGCGCTGCGCAGCGGAGATTATGACGCGGTGAAGGCCGACATCGCAGCCGTTGTGGAAGTCTCACATCGCGCCGGAGCGATCGTGAAAGTGATTCTCGAAACTGCGCTGCTGGACGACAATCAGAAAGCCATGGCCAGCATGCTGTCGAAAATGGCGGGCGCGGATTTTGTGAAGACGTCCACGGGATTCAGCACGTCCGGCGCAACGGCGCACGATGTGGGGCTGATGCGGATGGCTGTGGGTCCCGACATGGGAGTGAAAGCGTCGGGCGGCATTCGAACTTTGGATGACGTGAAGACTATGGCCGCCGCGGGGGCGTCGCGCATCGGGGCCAGCGCCAGTGTGAAGATTGTCGAAGCGGCGAAGACGGGTAAGCAGGAACCGGTCGCCGCCGGATACTAGCGCATTTCATGAGAGAAAAACTAAAACCAACACAGGCAAGAGTGCTTGTGCTACATAATGCCTGCCCCTCGTAAATCCACGGTCCGTTTCCAGGAGCGCGCGGAGCTGCTCGACTTTCTGCTGGAAGTGTCGGAGGCGACCGCCGAGACACTGGATCTCGACCGCATCATGGCGAACGTCGCAACGATCGTGAAGGAAGTGATCCCGTACGATCTTTTCGCTATTCTTCTGCATGCGGAACGGCTGCGCGCGTTGCGGATTCGCTATGCCATCGGCCATCGCGAGGAAATCGTCCGCAATTTGCTCATGCCCCTGGGCGAAGGCATCACCGGAGCGGCAGCTTCTTCGCGCCAGCCGATTCTGGTGGGCGACGTTCGCAAGGACTCGCGCTATCTGCCGGCTCTGGACGCCATACAGGCTGAACTGGCGGTGCCGATGATCGCGCGCGGAAAACTGGTGGGCGTGATCGATTTGGAGTCGACGCGGCTCAACGCTTATCGCGAGCAGGATCGTTCCCTGCTCCAACTGATTGCTTCGCGCGTGGCGGTTTCCATCGACAATGCGCGTTTGTACCGCCGCGTGGACCGGCAGAATCGCACACTCAAGACGCTGTCGAATCTATCCCAGGAATTCAGCTCTATTCTGGATCTGGACGAGCTTCTGACCAAGATCGCAGTCACGATTCATGCATTGGTCACCTTCGACGCCTTCAGCATTATGCTGGTTGACCCCGAACGAAAAGTGCTGGCGCACCGTTTTAGCGAACGCTACGATGAGCGCGTGGATCTGGATAACATTCCGCTCGGCAAAGGCATCACCGGAGCGGCGGCGGAATCGCGCGAGATCGTTCGGGTTGAGGATACGTCCACCGATCCCCGCTACATCGCGTCGCATCCGGATATTCGTTCGGAGATCGCGGTGCCATTGGTCGCGCAGGATCGGGTGGTGGGCGTAATGGACCTGGAGAGCGAGCGAATGGCTTGCTTTACCGAGGATCATTCGCGGCTGCTGGCCTTGCTTGCTCCACAGATCGCCAGCTCGGTGGAAAACGCGCGCCTGTATGAAGAGCTGGCGAATCGCGAGCACCGCATGGATCAGGATTTGAAGGCGGCGCGCAATTTGCAATCGGTCCTGCTGCTGCGCGAAGCCCCGGAAATCGAGGGCCTGGACATCGCCATCCGGTTCCGGCCTTGCCGTGAAATCACCGGCGATGTTTATGACGTCTTCGAGCACGGGACGGAGTATGCCGTTTTTACATTTGGCGACGTGAGTGGAAAAGGCGCGGCTGCGGCGCTGTATGGAGCGATGGTCAGCGGGCTTTTGCGTACACTGGCGCATCGGCGCCGCAGCCCGGCGGAGCTTCTGAAACTTTTGAACGACGTTCTGCGCGAGCGCACCGTTGAGACCAAATACGTCACGCTGATGGTCCTGGTTTGGGAGCGGGTGTGGCGTCGATTTATCATGGCCAATGCCGGCGCTGCGCCGCCGATGATTTGCCGAAAGGGTGAGATCATCAAACCGAAAGTGGAAGGCGTTCCGGCCGGACTGCTGGACGACCGCGAGTATGAAGAACTGATCTTTGAAGCCGAGAAGGACGACCTGATCGTACTGTACTCCGACGGCGTCACCGATCAACTAAATCCCAAAGAAGAAGAATACGAGCGCCACAATCTTGGACGGGCGTTGCGCCAGGTGTGCGGCCAAGATCCACAAACGGTGGCGGACGGAATTCTAGCCGATCTGGATGAATTCGCGAACGGCGCGCCCATGAACGACGACCAGACCTTGGTGGTGCTGCGAGTTCGTTGATGGAGTATCGCGACCACACATTGCACTGCGAAGATGTACCGCTGCCGGACATCGCGCGTCGCGAGGGCACGCCTTGCTACGTGTATTCGAGCGATTCGATTCTCGAAAAATTCCGGGCTTACGATGAAGCGTTCGGCGATGCGCCGCACCAGGTCTGTTATGCAATAAAAGCAAACAGCAACCTGGCGATCCTGAAATTACTGGCCGATGCGGGCGCCGGATTCGATATCGTTTCAGGCGGTGAATTGTTCCGCGTTTTGAAAGCCGGAGCGGATCCCGCGAACGTTATTTTCTCCGGCGTCGGCAAGACGGAACAGGAACTCAATTACGCGCTGGAGCACAAAATCAAGAGTTTCAATTGCGAATCGGAGCCGGAGCTTGCGCTTATCGATTCCCTTGCCGCGCGGCGAGGCATCCGCGCCAGGGTTGCGATCCGGGTGAACCCGGACGTCGATGCGTCGACGCATCCATATATATCCACCGGGCTGCGCGAGCATAAATTCGGCATCGATATTGCGCATGCCGAGGGAGTTTACGAGCGTGCGAAATCGCTTGAAAATATAGCGTTGGATGGAGTGAGCTGTCATATCGGATCGCAGATCCTGGACATCGCGCCGATGCGGCAGGTCTTCGAGAAAATGCTGGCGTTGGCTGAGCGATTGCGCGCGCGCGGGCTTCCCATCCGCAGCCTCGACCTGGGTGGCGGGCTGGGCGTTCCGTACAAACCCGGCGACGCGGCGCCGGGCATCCGCGAATATATCCAGGCCATGTGCGAACGTGTGTGTGGACACGGCCTCGAGATTCTGATCGAACCGGGCCGCTCGATCGTGGCGGAAGCCGGTGTGTTGCTGACGCGCGTGCTTTATCGCAAAAGCAACGGCGCCAAGCAATTCGTGATTGTGGATGCCGGGATGAACGATTTGATTCGTCCGGCTCTCTATCAATCGCATCACCGGATCGTTCCGCTGCGCGAGAGCACGGGCGGCACAATCATCGCGGATGTGGTGGGGCCGGTGTGCGAAACCGGAGATTTCCTGGCGCGCGATCGCGAAATCGCGCAGGTGTTTCCCGGCGATTATTTGGCTGTCTGCACCGCCGGCGCGTATGGTTTTGTGGCGTCGTCAAATTACAATGCGCGTCCCCGGCCGGCGGAGATTCTGGTGGAGGGCGGCGAGTATCGAGTGGTCCGTGAGCGGGAAACGTATGACGATTTGATTCGGGGAGAATCGTCGTAACGTGTGACGACCGCTCCCTTACGAGCCGTGGCTCAGAATGGACGTTTGCGAGCCGCGGTGCATGTAGCCATGTCCAACAGCCCCCACCTTCGGCGCCATACAAGCGGCTGCTACAATCGGGCCATGTGGTACGCAGTTGTTGGATTGGCCGTCATCGTAATCATAATCTTCGCAACGCGAGCTAATCGAGGGCAGGCGCGTTCTTCGCGCTCATCGAGGGAAATGAGGGATCACATCCGGCGGCAGTCTTATAGGGACGACCGATCGGTTTAACGGACCGGTTGCCAACCTGCCCTACAAAATGAATACTCTCAAGAATGACTCTTGCGCCAGTATTCACTTTGCTATTTGCCGCTACCGCTTTTCTCGGAGCACAAACTCCGCCCGAGCCGATTACGATTGAGCAGGCCGTTCAAGAGGCGCTGGCCAACAACGCCAATCTGTTGGCCGAGCGGCTCAACGTGCCGCTGGCGACCGCCCGTCTGGTGACCGCGCGTCTCCGTCCCAATCCGGTCCTGACTCTGGATGGAGATTATCTGGATGTGTTGGGCACGGGCTTCACGCCGGCGAACAACGCCGGCCCGGCG
>DATDHK010000103.1:0-3640 GCA_036521635.1 Bryobacteraceae bacterium
GATCACGATCCGCTGCTGATCGGCGCCGACGGCAAGATCATGAAGTGCACCGTCGCGCTGGACACCAAGGATTACAACATCGTAGGCCGCATGACACCGGACGGGCGCGCGGATCTCGACGTGGACAAGTTCACCAAGTGGGTGAAGCCCTATTTCGAGGATGACGCCGTCTGCAAGAAATGTTTTTATGTCCCCGTGTGCCAGGGCTGCTCGTGTCCGATTCCACGAATCGAGGAAAACGAGCGTCCTTGCCCGCCGGAGAAAAAAGAGATCGGAAGGACGCTCGCTTCCATCTGGGCCGTCAAGCAGGAGACAGCGAAGCGGCGGGCGGTGCGCCCCACTGCCGCCGAGATGAGCGCGCCGGTAGCCTGAGGCGCCTGAGGCACGGCTCTTTCCAACGAGGTCGATGCCGCTGAGGTCATCGATGTATTTCACCGAACAAAGGAGTATATAAAATGTCAGATCCAATTAACGGTCCGGCAATGCAGCCGGATCCGTCCGAAGAGTTGTTCGTAGTCGAACTCGACGACAGACTCGAGTTCGGCGTGGCGGCTTTCGACGACGTAGCGCCGGTAGAAGCCGCTGGCAATGCAGGCTGCACGAATACGAGTTGGTGTTCGGGCACTAATCCAGGCTGTTCAAACGGCAGCAACTGCTCTTAGAGCCGTCAACCTGCTGAATGCAGGGGAATAGGGGTGCCGGCGCTTCGCTCGGGACCGGCATCCCCCCTTTTATAAGGAGTAGAAAAATGTCAAATCCAATTAACGATCCGGCAATGCAGTTGGACCAGTCCGAAGAATTGTTCGTGGTCGAACTCGACGACAGGCTTGAGTTCGGCGTGGCGGTTTTGAATGATATACAGCCGTTGGACGCCGGATGCGCGCCCAACAGCAACGGCTGCGCGAACACCGGTGCGTGTAACATTGGCAACTGCAACGGCGGCAATGGGAGCAACTGCGGATAAAACCGCAAACTCGCTGCTAGGTACAAGGGAACAGAGTGTCGCGCTTCGCCCGGGAGCGGCATCCGTCTTTATGTAAGGAGTAGAAAAAATGTCAGATCTAATTAACGATTCAGCGATGCAGCCGGGCGAATCCGAAGAGTTGTTCGTGGTCGAGCTCGACGGAAGGTTTGAATTCGGCATGACGGTTATTATTAACGACATACCGCCGTTGGACGGCTCCAACTGTGTATGTGGTTGTAGCTCCGAACCTACTAATCCCGGTTGCCTGAACGCCACCCAGTGCACTTAGAACCGTCGCCTTCGATGGCGATGCGGCGATGGCGGTTGTCGACGGAATAGGTCTTTAGGGTAAATGGAAAGCATTACACAATTGGAAAATCCCGCGGAACAGCCAGAAGTGGAAACGGCGTCGACGTATGCGTTGAAGCCGGGAGTGCTGATCCTGCCCTTCGACAGCAGCACCCGACACGCCACGCATCAGGTGATTGGCGCCGGCCGGCGGATAGCGGTGAACGGCGCGGGGGCCGCCTTGTTCGAATTTCTGCGTACGCCGCGAACGGGCGCCGAAGTGGAAGAATATGCCTCGGGGCGCGGCCTGAAATCGGGGCCGCCGATTCGCGACGTTCTCACCAGGCCGCCGTATTCGCATTTCGTGACGAATGCCGCCCCCGGAGAAGAACCTGCCACCGCCGCGCCAAATCAGCCGGCGCCCAAGCAGAGCATGCCCTGGCTTTTCGTGCGTTTCCAGATTCTGCCGGCGCGCGCGGTGGCGATTATGGCGCGTTGGTTCGAAGGTTTGTTCGCTTCCCGGGGCGCGGCCGCGGCCCTGCTTTCTATTGTGGCCGCCCACCTGTATCTCTTCTTGTCCGGCGACTACAGCCACCGCTATGCGGGAACGCTAACGTCGAACCAGTGGCTGACGGTGGTGGGCGGAGTCTACGCCGCGTTGTTGTTTCACGAGTTGGGCCACGCCGCCGCATGCAGCCGTTTTGGCAGCCGGGTGGGTGGCATTGGGTTCGGCCTGTACATGATCTGGCCGGTTCTGTATGCGGATGTGAGCGATAGCTGGCTGCTGCCTCGCCGGCAGCGCGCGATCGTGGATTTGTCCGGAATCTATTTTCACCTGTTGGTATCCTCGGCCAGCGTCGCGCTGGCTGCGGTGACGCACAACGGCGCCTTTGTAGTCATTTCCAAGTCCATCATTCTGGCGACGATTATCAATCTGAATCCGTTCCTGCGGTTCGACGGCTACTGGCTGCTGACGGACGTGACCGGAATTCCCAACATCGGCAAGGCGATGTCGCAGTTCTGGCGGTATATGCTGAAGCGCGTCTCCGGCCCGAGGGGGCCGGTGGCGGTACCGGAGCTGCTCTGCATTCCGCGTCACCTACAGGCCTTGTTCGCGGTGTATTGCGTAGCCACGTTGTGGTTTTTTGGGTACTTACTGCTGCGGATTTCTTACGCCGTGCCGCGCCTGGTGGCGACGACGCCACAAAGATTCCGGGAGTTCTGGCTGGCTGCGACGCTGAATCCCACCGCGCTCACGACGCTCAAATCCGCACTGTTGCTGTTGCTGTTCCTGGCCGGCATCCTGCAGATGTCGTTGTTTTTCTGGCGGCGGCTGACGCAGGGCTACTTCGCGCTGGGGTCCGCGGCCAAGCATTTCCGGAAACAGAGCGAAACGGAATAGGAGAAGTATGCCGCAAACCTCCACCACCGAGCTGATGCGCTGGCTGGACCGCGCGGCGCTGCTGACGGCGCCCGAAGAGCGGACCAAAGTAAGCCTGGAAGCCTGCGCGGACGAAATCCTGAAAGGGTTTCGCGCGGCCTTGGAAAGCAGCACCACGCGGCCGGCCGTAGTGACCCGGTATTTCAACCTGGCGGCGCTCATCCAGTGCCAGTACGGCCGGATGGAGCGCGGCGAAGAACTATGCGAAGCATCCATCGAGCTGTGCCTCAACCGCTATCAGGTGACCGGCGAGATCGACTGGCTGGCGGCGCTGATCCAACCATTTGTCAACCGCGGACGCCTGCGCGCTCTCGCCGGCCGCACCGCTGAGGCGCTGAACATCTTCCGCGCGGCCTACTTGTTCGTCTACGGGCGCGGCGACTTGCGCCTGGGCGGCCAGTGCATTCCCTACACCTGCGGCAACGCCGTGCTGGAAGCGGAGCCGGCCTCGCGGCAGGTGTTCTCAAACGCCTACGCGGGCGACTCCATCCGGGCTTGCCTGATGGTGGAGGACCACGGCGCGCTGGCCGAGTTCCTGACCAGCTCCCGGCCGGACTTTGAGGAAGGCCAGTTTGCCTTCCGCACGGTGCTGGAAGGGGAAATCCGCTGCATGCTCGCCGTGGGGAATCCGCGCCGGGCGCTGGAGTTGCTAAAGACGCTGTGGGATAAATGCAAGGCGGACCGGCCGGCGGATCCGGTGGTGCTGGCCCTGTTCTGCGATACATATATCCAGGCGAAGATGCCGGACGCCGCCAGAAAAACCGCCAACACGCTGGCTTCTTACTGCGAACAAATGGCGTCCGATGAGAAGTACGCGCGTATCCGCAAACGGGCGCTCTATCATCTGGCGCACCGCTACGCCGCTTTGGGCGACACCCCGGCGGCTTTGGAGCAGGCGCGGAGAAGCCTGGCGGCCGCCCGGAAGCTGGGCGACGAGCCGGCGATTA
>DATDHK010000104.1:0-3788 GCA_036521635.1 Bryobacteraceae bacterium
CACCACGCCGATTCCAATGGCGGCGATTGTTCTGTTCCTCATCGGCACGGGCGTTCTGGTTCGCGCCGGAATGCTGGGCCTTGGCTTCTGGCGCATCCGGCGATATCGCCACACCTCCACCCTGGTGCCCGGCGCGTTCGAAAACCTGCAGCGCCGCCTGGGCGTCGCGGCGGACTTCTACATTTCATCCGATGTCCCCGGCCCCGTCACCTTCGGATTTTTCCGGCCGGCGATTTTCATGCCGGCGATTTTCATTCAGGAAAGTTGCGCGCGGAACGAATCCATCGCCTGCCACGAGTTGGTGCACGTGCGCCGGCGCGACTGGCTGTTCACCGTGGCCGAAGAATGCATTTTGTCGCTCTTCTGGTTTCATCCCGCAATGTGGTGGCTGGTGGCGGAGATCCAGATGGCCCGCGAAGAAGCGGTGGACCGTGAGGTAGTCGTCCTGTTGAATACCCGCGAACAGTATCTCGAATCGTTGTTGAAGCTGGCCGCGGCCAAGGCCGGCTTCGATCTAATTCCAGCATCGCCGTTCTTGCGAAAACGTCACTTGAAGCGGCGCGTGGCGTCACTATTGAAAGAGGTTTCCATGTCTAAATTAAGATTGCGTTCTTCGATGGCGGTATTTACCGCCGCGCTCGTCCTGTCCGCCTGGCTGGGCGTACGGTCGTTTCCCCTGCAAGCCGCTCCGCAGGAAAAGAGCGGCAAGATCGATGCGCCGGGCGTGGCCGTCCAGCCAAGCCCGGTAGCCGTGGTCCATCGCACGCCGGTGGCATATCCGAAGGAAGCGCTGGCGAAGCGAATCCAAGGGACCGTCGTGGTTGAAGTCTCGCTCACGGCAACAGGCACGGTCTCCGACGCCCGCGTGCTGAGCGGGCCGGAGGAGTTGCGCAAGGCCGCGCTCCAATCCGTTCTCCAATGGCACTTCAGCGCGGATTCGCAGCTCTCCGCAAAAACTCAAGTGACCGTGGATTTCCATCTGCCTGAACCCGAGCCGGCCTCTATTCGGCCCGTGCCGGCGCCGTCGACCGCGCCCGCCGCGGAAGATTTCCCGGTTGTCGACCGCGTGGTTCTGCTCGTGCCGGAGTCTCTCAAGCAGAGGTTGCAAAGCCGCTTGACCGTGCGCGAAGGCGACCGTCTGACCGAGGCCGCGTTCAACGAGTTGTCCGCCGCGGTCAGAGATGTCGACGAGCACTTGAACATCAACCTTCAAGGTGGGTCGACGTCGGGCGAGCGGCGATCTTCAGTGGTCGTTATTTCGCTTCCAGACAGCGTCGCGCCTGTGTTGCCGCCCAGGATTCGCGTTGGCGGCAACGTGCAGGCCGTGAATCTGATCCGAAAGGTGACGCCGGTTTATCCTCCGTTGGCCAAACAGGCCCGCATTCAAGGCGTGGTCCGCTTCACGGTCGTCATTGGCAAGGATGGCGCTATTCAGGATGTGCAAGTGGTGACGGGTCATCCGCTGCTGGTCTCGAGTGCCCAGAGTGCCGTGTGGCAATGGCAATACAAACCGACCCTGCTGAATGGCGAACCGGTGGACGTGATCACGACAGTGGACGTGAATTTTACGCTGTCCCCCGATCCGGACGCAGTTCCGCAGTAGCAGCACACCCAACCCGCCCGCTTGTACCCTAAGAGTACAGGAGGGCGGGCGCATGCGTCGCAGTCTGATCCCGGCAGCGTTTTTCGCGCTCGCGATCGCAACGCTCGCTCAACGCGAGCCGCGCCCTTCCCTTCCATCCAAAGCCGAATTTCATTTCATCCGCGTCGAGTATACGGACCGGCCCGAATATCAACGGCGCTTCGGATTCGCCTCGCGAGGCGCAACCGGCGAAGGCTGGTGGATTGTCGATTGGCCGGATGCCGACGATCACTTCACCGCCGGCGTCAAGCGGCTCACCAGAATCGATACCGGCGAGCCTCTGCACATGCGGCTCACGGACGACCGGCTCTTCGAGCATCCCTGGATTTACGCGACACAGACCGGCTGGTGGGACCTGACCGACGCCGAATGCGCCCGCCTCCGCGAATATTTGCAGCGCGGCGGATTCCTGGTGGTTGACGATTTTTGGGGCGCGGAGGCATGGGAAAACTTCCGCGAAACCATGGACCGCGTGTTACCCAACCAACCCATCACAGACCTCAGCGAATCCGATTCCGTGATGCACGTACTTTACGATATCCAGGACAGCGACCGCACGTTCATCCCCGGCACGCGTCATCTGCGCCGAGGCCCAGGCGGCACCGTGGTCGTCCAGCAACCGGAAGGCACGGCCCCCGCATGGCGCGCCATGTACGACGACAAGAAACGCATGGTGGTGGCGGTGAATTTCAACACCGACGTCGGCGATGCCTGGGAGTACGCCGACTCGCCCATGTACCCGGAGCAAATGACGGCCCTGGCCTACCGCTACGGCATCAACTACCTGATCTACTCAATGACGCATTGACCCGCGCGCCTATTTGAATTGATCCGACAAATACTTCAGAATGCCCTCGCGCTCTTCCGGCTTCACCGGCGCGCCCCACCGCACCATTTTGTCCGTCTCGCGTTCCCACTGCGCGCGGGTGATGCGCTGCTGTATCATCATGGCCTCGTCGTGACACGTCAGGCACGCCGCTTTGTAGCCAGGCGGCTGCGGGGCCCGCGTATGCTCTTCGGGCGAACTCGCCGGCTGCTTGCCCGACACTTCAACATCGATCGGCTGCGCGACGTTCCACAAATAACCGGAAGGGTTCCATTCCTGACTCAGCGGCTGCACCTGCCCAGCGGCGTTTTTGGCCCGCGCCATCAGCGTGTATTTGCCCTCGCCAGCCTTCCAATCCAACTCCCACAAGCGCCACGCATAGCGGCTCTGATCCCGCCCCAGCCTGGCGGACTTCCATGTCTTCCCGGCGTCCACCGACACTTCAACGCCAGTCACCGGCGAACTATTCGACCACGCCGTTCCGCTGATTCGCACCGTGCCCGGCTTCGCCCAAGCACCCGGCGTGGCTATCACCGACTTCACGTTCAAATCCGTCACGGGCGCCATCTGCGAAGGATCGACCGCCGTGCCCGGCGCCACCGGCTGCACTGGGTGCCGGTACGCTGTCTTCATCCAGAACCCTTCAAATTCGTGATCCAGGACTTCAATATGCTGTAGCCATTTCACCCACGAATCGCCCGCCCAACCCGGCACAATCAAGCGCAGCGGGAATCCATGCTCGATCGGCAACGCCTGTCCATTCATCTCGAATGCCAGCAGCGTATCCGGATCCAACGCCTTTTTTACCGGAACGGTGCGCCGGAAATCCTCCATTTTGCCAAGTGGCACGTCGGCGCCGTCAAACAAAATCTCCTTAGCGGAATCTTTCAATCCCGCCTTTTCGAGCACGTCGCGAAATCGCACGCCCGCCCACTTTCAACTTCCACTCGCTCAAGTTGGGCCGCTCCGGAGTATAGGTGTGGCAGCGCACGAAGAAGCGATCTATGGGCGTGATCCAGTCCTTGAAGCCATCCAGCGGCATCTCCAGATCTTCCGGGCGCGACGAAAGCACGATCATTCGGGAAGCGTCGGCCGCGCGATTCAGCCGCGGAAGCACGCCCGCGGCTGCCGCGAGAAAAAGACTGCGTCGGGATAATTTCATTAAAAGCTCACGTTCTTGCCCACAAATGCGCCGTCGCGGACCTCGGCCTCAAACTCCAGTGAAGCCCCGTTTTTGGCGACGCGGACATGATAGGTGCCGGGCGGAAGATTGAACAGCGCCGGCGTTTTCTTGGATTGCATTTCGTTGTTGATTTCAAT
>DATDHK010000105.1:0-23321 GCA_036521635.1 Bryobacteraceae bacterium
CCAGCAGCGTCTTCACCCTTTTTTCGCGCGCCATGCGAATGAGCTTGGTGTAAAAATCCGGCGACACGTCGGGCGGAATGCTGCCGCACAACATCAACCACGAAGCTCCTTCCAGCCGGCTCTCGATGGTCTTCTCGACGCTTGCCAACTCCTCCGGCGAGATCGCGGGTCCGCGCTCGTTCAACTTCACCGCCAGGCCCTGACGATCCGTAATAGTGAAGTTATTCCTGATTTCATTCTTAATGGCGACCACTTTCACCGGAAAGCCGGCTTTGCCGAGAAGTTTCTCGAGTTGCTCGCCGTTCGGGCCGCCCGAGGTAACAACCGCCAGAGTCTTGCTGCCGAACGAATGGATGACCCGCGATGCGTTGATGCCTCGACCGCCGGCCGAATCGCTGCGCGATAGGATATACGCGCGATCTTCGAACACCAGCCGGTCTACGAACACATTCCGGTCCACCGAAGGATTGATGGTGAGAGTAATTATCAACCTTCAATGGTAGCGCGGGTTAGCGCCTCGTTTAGTAACCTTGGATATTGAGAAACCATCCGCACTTCAAGGCGTACCTCGCGCTGGCCGCGGTGTGTTTTTTCTGGGGAACCACTTATCTGGGCATTCGCATGGCGCTGGAAGCGATGCCGCCGGCCGCCCTGATTTCCCTGCGCTACATAATTTCTGGAACGGTGCTGCTGATCGTCTCGTTTCTTGCGAAAGCGCGTTTGCCTGCCGGCAAGGATCTGCTGCTTACCGCGCTGTTCGGCGTAATCATAATCGGAATCGGAAACGGATGCCTGGCGTTCGCGGAATTATGGGTGCCCAGCGGACTCGCTGCGCTATTCATCACCACGTCGCCATTCTGGATGATCGGACTGGAAGCGGCAATCCCGGGCGGAGAACGCCTGCATGGACCAACGCTGCTGGGAATGATGGTGGGGCTGGCTGGTACTTTGCTTTTGGTTGCTCCCAGCGCCATGCAAGGCTTCAGCGGACCGCTGATGAAAGGATTCCTGGTGCTGCAGGTTGGCTGCGCGGGCTGGTCCTTCGGCTCAATACTCCAGCGCCGGCATCAGAGCAAAATACATCCGGTAGTGAGCGGCGCGGTGCAGCAACTGGCCACTGGCGTGGCGTTTCTTGGTCCCGCCTTGCTCACGAAAACGGAGCCCATTCATTGGACGTTCCGTGGCGCCGCCGCCATCGCGTATCTCACCTTGTTCGGTTCCATCATCGGCTACAGTGCGTATATTTACGTGCTCGACAAGCTTCCGGTTTCAGTGGTGAGCATCTACAACTACGTCAACCCGGTGGTGGCGGTGACTCTGGGCTGGCTGTTTTACCGGGAGCACATAGGGCTTCGCGAATTCGCGGCGATGTTAATCGTTTTCGCTGGCGTGGCATTGGTGAAACGCGCCAGCCGCGTTACTCGGAAACGGCAAACACCAGCAGGCCCGCTGCCTGCTTCCCTCGATGTGGACGAGCCACATACAGCCGTTTGAACTCCGGCGCCAGCAGTGATGTTCTCGCGCCTTCCGCCGTTGGGATAGTGGCGATGACGCTGTAATGATCGGCGTCTTTCTGTTCGATCACACTGATGGACCCCGCGCCGCCTGAGACGTAAATCCGTTTGAGAGCGGCATCGTAAAACAAATCGTCGGTGTCACCCGCGATATCGACGCTCGCGGTCTCTTTGCCGTCGGCGGTATCGAGCACCAACATCTTCGCGGGTTTCCGGCATCCGATCAACAAACGGCGATTCGTTTCGTCCAGCGCCATGGGGAAGTTCGATTTAGCGCAGGTCACCGGCCACTTAACCTTCACAGTCCGCGTTCTTCGATCCACTACGGTCACGTTGCCGGCTTCCGGCACGTTGATAAAAACGCGTGGACCTTGTTTTTCTAATTGGAACGATTCCGGATGCGCATCCAGCATGGTCTCGCCGACATTGCCTTTGAGGTCCACATTAATTACGCCGAGCGCGCCATTGCCATAGCCGACGAAAACTTCCTTGGCGTTCGGATCGAAACGGATGTTGTCCGCATCGCCGCTCAAATCGTATTCATGAATTTGCTCAAAGGATCGCCCGTCATAAACGCGCACGTGCCCATCGGCGCCGTTGGCGACATACAGCCGGTTAGTGTCCGCCCAATAGAAAAGCCCTTGCGGCTCTTTCAAACCGCGAATGGAGTGGACCACTTTCCCGGAAGCAAGGTCGACGACCTCCACCGTATTGTTGCCAAGCGCCGACACAAACAATCGCTTGCCTGCAACGTCGATGGACAGATGATCGATGCGCCCATTCACGTTGGGCAATGGAATGGTGGATTCCAGGCGGAGAGGTTGAGCGGCCGCCGGCAGACAGAGGAACACAAAGGAATACAGAATACGAGGAATACGACGAGCAGTGGTGATATCCATTACCTTCCTCGAACGCCTCGGTGTTCCTCGTGTTCCTCGTATTCCTTTGTGTTCTTCCCCACTCACCCCAATTGACTCACTCTCTCCAAAGCCGTTTCAAGTTTCTGCTTATTCGTCAGGACCGGTTCGAACAAATCACCGGTTCTCTCGAAACGATCCAATACATTGTGAATATTGAATTGCGATGGGTCCAGGCCTTTCTTCACCTCGGACCAATCCAGTGGCGTCGACACCGGGGCGCCGGGATGCGCCCGCGGAACGTAGGCGGTGGCGATGGTCTTTCCCGTCGAAATTTGCAGATAGTCGAAATACACTTTTGCCTTCTTGCGCTGCGCAACCGCTCGCGGCGTAGTGAACAGGCCGGGGTTTTCGCGAATGGTCAAAATCGAAAGAAGCTCGGCGAACGACCGTACTTGCTCGTAGGTGTAAACCGGTTCGAGCGGAATGTAAATGTGCATTCCATCCCCGCCGGTGGTTTTCGGATACCCTTCAACGCCCAGCGCATCCAGTTTCTTCTTGACGATTTGGGCCGCCTCGACAATCTGGCTATAAGGGCAGCCTTCGGTAGGATCGAGATCGATGATCGCGAAGTCGGGATTGTCGAGCGAGCCCAGGCTGCTCATCCACGGATTCTGGTCGATGCACGCCAGGTTCGCCAGGTACAGCAGCGTCGCGCGGTCGTTGCAGATGATGTAGTGGATCTTGTCCTGATTGTGCTCGGAAAAAATCGGTTCCAGGCGCACCCAATCCGGCACTTTGTCTTCCGCGTCCTTCTGGAAAAAGAAGGCGTGATCGATGCCGTTGGGATAACGCTTGAGCGACAGCGGCCGATCGCGCAGGTGCGGAATAAGCAGATCCGCGACCGCGTCATAGTAGTTGATAAGATCGCGCTTGGTGATGCCATCCCGCGGATAGAGCACCTTGCTGAGATTCGTGAACTTCAAGGAATGCCCGCCGATTTCGACGGTCATGTTGGTGGGCGGTTTCGCTGGAATCAACGGCCCGCGTTTCACTGCCTCCGGTTCATCGTCGGGAATCTCGCGGACGCAACTCTTCGGATCCTTGTCCGAACGCAGTCCAACAAATACAGGGGCGCGCAGCAAACCCTCGGGCGTGAACTCCAGAAATTTGATGTCCGCCACCAGCTCCGGCTTTATCCAGATGACATCGCGCAGCGCCCGCACGGATCCCACAAACGGGTTCTTCTTTGTGATCATCGGCTCCAATTTCGAATAAATGTATTTGAGCGATTTGTCGTTGAACCCCGTCCCCACTTGACCGGCATGAGTCAACTTGCCGCCGTTATACAGACCCAGCACCAGCGAACTGAAGTAATCGCGTTCACCCAGCGTGAAGCCGCCGATGACGAACTCCTGCTGCCAATTCACCTTGATCTTGAACCAGTCCTGGCCCCGCCGCGACTCGTATTTGCTGGTTCGCCGCTGTGCCAGAATCCCCTCCAAGCCGTTGGCGCGCGCGGCTTCGAGCATGGCGTCGCCATTGGCGGCGAAATGATCCGATAGACGAATGTGATCGGCCGGAGTGACGATCTCCGCGAGCAGCTTTTTGCGCTCTTCGAGTGGGACGCCGCGAAGATCGTAGCCGTCGAGATAGAGCAAGTCGAATAGGAAAAGCGTCACCGGCGCCGATCGCGACAGGTGCGCAACGGAGTTCGGATCGGCCACGGAAATTCGCGGTTGGATCAGGCTGAAGCTGGAGCGGCCTTCGCCATCCAACACAGCGATTTCACCGTCCAGAATGGCGGTCGAAGCTTTCACGAAACGCGGCAGCACGCTCAACTCCGGATACTGCTGATCGCAGCGTTTCTGCGTGCGCGAGTAAATGCGCAACTGATTATCGTCGACGAAGCACAGCGCGCGAACACCATCCCATTTCACTTCGTACAGCCATTGATCGCCGGAGGGCGGCTTGGTGGTGAGTGTGGCGAGCATCGGCGAAATGGTGCGCGGCATGGGCGCTTTGACCGCTCCGCGGATCTTGGCTAGTGATCGGTGATTGGTGGTTGGTGGCTGATCGACAGCGGCGAGATTTTCGGCGATCTCCTGCTGCGTGCGGCCGGACAGGACGCTGCGCGCATAGTCTTCAATGTTCCAGCCGGGCTTCGCGTCGGCATCTTTTTTCTTGATGATCAGCCACTCGTTGCCCTTACCGCGGCTGCGCATCTGGATCAGCGCAAATTCGCCCTTCAGCTTTTCTCCGTGCAACCGGAACTTGAGATCTCCACGCTCAATCTGCGCCGCGCCCGGCGCATCGCCCAGCAGCTCAAACGTTCCGCGATCCCACAGCATCACGCTGCCGCCGCCATACTCGCCCTTCGGAATGTTGCCCTCGAAACTGCCGTACGCGATCGGATGATCCTCCACGTGCACCGCGAGATTTTTGGACAGCGGCGCCAGGCTGGGACCTTTCGGCACCGCCCAGGATTTCAGCGCGCCGTCCATCTCCAGCCGGAAGTCGTAATGCAGCCGCGTGGCGTCGTGTCTTTGGACGCAGAAATAATTGCCGGCGGAGGCGGGCGCCGCTTGATCGCCCTTGGGTTCGGGCGTCTTATCGAACGACCTCCTCTTGGCGTATTCCTTCAGCGACATGCTTGAATCATCTTAAACTGAGAGCATGGCGGACGATCGCACCTATTGGATGGACGACGACGATTTTGGCGATTTCGGCGACGACGGCGGCGATTTTGACGACGGCGGCGGCGATGGAGACGACGATCAAAACGATGACGAAGAAGAAGAGGACCAGCCCGATGACGATGACGCCGGCGATCAAGACGACGGCGACAACGACAGCAATGACGACGACCAGAACATAGATGACGCCTTCGCATCCAGCGACGATCTTCCCCCGGTAGAAGATGACGTCTTCGCCAGCGCCGCCGATTTTCCGAACGCCGACGACAGCGATTTCGAAGACGACTCGGGCGATTGGACTCCGGACGACTACCAGGAATCGGCGAAAAATCTCTTCGGCGATCACGAATTCTTCGGCGACACTTTAATCCAGCAGAAGACCGACCAGGGCTTCACACCATACCAGGACGATCGCTTCCACAAAGCGTTCGATCAAATCTCGCCCGGCACTTCCGACACCGTCCACCTGTTCGAACGCGAAGGAAAACTGTTCGCATTCGGCGTGGTGTCGCAGGCCGTCCTGCAAATGTTGATGAACAGATACACCGGCATCGATCTCACCGGCCTGGAAGTGGGCGTGCCGCCAAAGGGCGAACCCGTACCCACGCAGCCGCTGCCGCCGGCCTTCGCCGACGTGAAGGAACAAGACGCCGTCGACCTGCGGAAATATTGTTCGCCGATCGGCGACCAAGGGCAGACCGGCCGCTGTTCCGCGTTCGCCTGGACGCACGCCACGGAAATGGGGCGCAACATTTTGCTGAATGAATCAACGCGCCTCTGTCCGAATTTCACGATGTTGGAATTTCAACGCATGCAGGGCGACGCGCAGGACTACCAACATGCCTACCAGGGCGGCGACGGAACCATCAGCGGACCTGAGCCTGGGCAAGTGCTGGTGCAACACGGAACCTGCCGGCAAGAGTTGTGGCCGGACGATCGGCCCACGCCCACGAGTCGTGAAGATCAATTAGCGGCGGATGCGGAGCGCTATCATCTGGAGGCCGTGCCTCTGCCGATCGCCATCGACGATGTGAAAAAAGTATTGAGCGCCGGCTGCCCCGTGCATGTTTCGATGAACACCGGTTCGGCTTTTTCAGACGTCGGACGGGACGGGGTTTTCAATGCGGCCGAAGCGCCGTGGGGACGGCACGGGCGGCACGCCATGCTGGTTGTCGGCTACACCGGAAATTTCTTTACGCTGAAAAATTCGTGGGGCACGGATTGGGGCGACCAGGGTTATTGCTTTGTTCCGAAGAACGTTCTGGCCGCCTCCGATCCAGAGTTTGTAGCAGTGTTATTGAAGCGGCCCGAGGCCGCTGCAAGTGGTCGGTGAGCGGTGATTGGCGATCGGCGGAACCGGCCACCGATCGCCGATTACTAACTACCGGTACCCGTCATGGTGGTCACGGAAATTACGCAATCGGGTCAGGTCGTCATTCAACATTTCCCGATCGCGGCTTGACAGGTGATTGTCGCTCACTACGCGCGTCAAGGCGGAAATTACGTCATCCAGCTCTGGCTGATCGTAGCGATTCTCAGCCATTTTCGCCTGGAGTTCATTTAACTCCTGCTTCACTTTGGTCAACCGATATTGATCGGCGCTGAAGGGAAACGTTACCGACTGTACATGGTCGAGATCGTCGCGCACCCGCTCGAACATGCGGCCCTTCCACCATTGTTCGCCACGATCGCCGGCCCGATGGTATCGATCTTCGTCGCGGTCCCGATCCCGGTCGCGATCCTGGGAGTAGGCGGTCAGTCCCAGTAACAACAGGCCCGAACTCATTAGGCTTCGTATTAAAAGACGTGTCATGAATTACCTCCTCGCCGGTTGGACGCCTGCACCGGGGGAACTGAACACGGTAACCGTTAGAAAAAACGAGTAACGAAGAGTAACATCGTGGGGGGGGCCCCCGACCCGCGCCGGGCGCCCTCGCCCAGCTTGTTGAACTTTTAACCAAATCCCAAAGCCGGCCAGGGGCCGGCTGCGGACGGGGGGCTGCCCTACAAAAGTACGGTCGATCGGTTTTAGGTCTTTTCGATCCGCATCGCGTAGAACGAACGCCACACGAACACCATGGAGATCAGCAGGAACACTGCCGCCAGAATGTTGGTCAGCGTCGCGCCCTGATCGTTGGTGAGAGACACGGCCAACTGCACCGCCAGCAGTCCGAACAACGTTGTGAACTTAATGATCGGGTTCAGCGCCACGGACGACGTATCCTTGAAAGGATCGCCGACCGTGTCGCCCACCACGGTCGCGTCGTGCAGCGGTGTGCCCTTCTGCTTCAGTTCCGTCTCGACAATCTTCTTGGCGTTGTCCCAAGCCCCGCCGGCGTTGGCCATGAAGATCGCCTGGTAAAGCCCGAAGAGCGCGATGGAAATCAGGTAGCCGATGAAGTAGTACGGCTCGACGAAAGCGAACGCCAGCGTGGCGAAGAACACCGTCAGAAAGATATTGAACATGCCTCTCTGCGCGTACTGCGTGCAGATTTCCACCACCTTCTTGCTGTCGCTAACGGAGGCTTTTGTCGAACTTTCGAGATGAATGTTGGCTTTGATAAATTCAACGGCGCGATATGCACCGGTGGTCACCGCCTGAATCGACGCACCCGTAAACCAGTAGATCACCGCGCCTCCGGTGATCAAACCCAGCAGAAATGGCGGATGCAATATCGACAGATTGGAAAGCAGGTCAGGCTGCAGGCCCTTGGTGAGCGCCACGATAATCGAAAAGATCATGGTGGTGGCCCCCACCACGGCGGTGCCGATCAGTACCGGCTTCGCGGTCGCCTTAAAAGTGTTGCCCGCGCCGTCGTTCTCTTCCAGGTTTTCCTTGCCTTTTTCAAAGTCGGGCGTGAAGCCGAAATCTTTCTTAACCTCTTCCGAGATGCCCGGCATCTGCTCGATGGTCGAGAGTTCAAACACGGATTGGGCGTTGTCCGTCACCGGTCCGTACGAATCCACCGCAATCGTCACCGGCCCCATGCCGAGAAAACCGAACGCTACCAGGCCGAAGGCAAAAACCGCCGGCGCCATCATCAAGCTGTCCAGACCGTGCAGGCTGATCCAGAACGCAATCGACATCAGCGCCATCATCGAAATTCCCAGCCAATATGCGCTGAAATTTCCAGCCACCAAGCCGGACAGGATATTCAGCGAAGCCCCGCCCTCGCGCGACGACGTCACCACTTCCTTCACGTGCGAAGAATGCACGGAAGTAAAAATCTTCACTAGCTCAGGAATCACCGCGCCCGCTAGCGTGCCGCACGTGATGACCGACGATAGCTTCCACCACAAAGTTATATCGCCACCCAGCTCGGGAATCATCTGGCTCGAAACCAGGTAAGTGAGCGCGATGGAAATAATGGAAGTGAGCCAAACCAGCGACGTCAACGGCGCCTCGAAGTTCATCTTCGCCGTGTCGCCGTAGCGGCTCTTGGCAATCGCCCCGTTGATGAAATAAGAAATACCGGAGGACACCACCATCATCACGCGCATCACGAAGATCCAAACCAGAAGCTGCACTTGCACCATCGGGTCCTTCACCGCCAGCAGAATAAAGGTGATCAGCGCGACGCCGGTCACACCGTAAGTTTCAAATCCGTCCGCGCTCGGCCCCACTGAATCGCCCGCGTTGTCGCCGGTGCAATCCGCAATCACGCCCGGATTGCGGGCGTCGTCTTCCTTGATCTTGAAAACAATCTTCATCAAGTCGGCGCCGATGTCGGCGATCTTGGTGAAGATGCCGCCCGCCACGCGAAGCGCCGCAGCTCCCAGCGATTCGCCGATCGCGAATCCAATGAAGCACGAGCCCGCGTAGTCGCCCGGGATGAAGAGCAGGATGAACAGCATCAGCACCAGCTCGATACTGATCAACATCATGCCGATGCTCATGCCCGCCTTGAGCGGAATCGAATTGCAGGGATACGCTTTGCCGGTCAAACTCGCAAATGCCGTGCGCGAATTCGCGAACGTATTCACCCGGATGCCGAACCAGGCCACGCCGTAACTGCCCGCGATGCCGACTACGCTGAACAACAGAATGATCGCCACTTTCATCGCGTCCATGTGCTCCAGCAGTCCGAAGTAGAAGACGATGATCACGCCGATGAATATCTCGAGGATCAGGAGAAATTTGCCTTGCGTCACCAGATAGGTCTTGCAGGTTTCGTAGATCAGCTCCGAGATTTCGAGCATGGAGCGATGCACCGGCAAATCCCGCAGCTGCTTGTAGGTAACAAATCCGAAAAGTAGACCCAGCGCGCAGACCGCCAGCCCCCACATCAGCAGCGTCCGGCCGTTCGTGCCTCCCAGGAAGTTCGCTTGCGAGAGATCGGGCAGCACCAGATGAGCTTCGCCCCCGGTTTGCGGCTGGGCAAACGCCGGCGAAGAAATACTCATCGCAATTACGGCCGCCAGCAGCAGCGGCAAAATCAACTTTGCGGCCCGGCGAAGAGGGGGCACGCGTAGGGTTAGCATTCGGTTGAATCCTCCTGATATTTTGGAAGAAATCCCCCGGTAGAGGGGTTCTCACAAGGCAGGTATTGCAGTAGCCTGAATACCTCCGTTCACGATACCGCACTCGGAGGATAGGCGCAACCGGAAGTAGTTCTAACTCGCTACACAACCTCTAGAATCAGGCACTTAAGGTAAAGCGTTTCGGGGACGGTCAGAAGGATGGGATGATCCTGGCTCTGTGTGCGGCGCTCCAGGACACGCAGCTTTCGATTGGTGTCGAGCGCCGCCGAGGCCACGATTTCCAGCAGCGCCGCCTCGCTCAAATGGTGCGAGCAGGAGCACGTGACCAAGACCCCGCCGCTCCCGAGCAATTGCAACGCCCGCCGGTTGATCTCTTTGTATCCGCGGATGGCCCCCTCGAGATTGCCGCGCGATTTGGCGAAGGCCGGAGGGTCGAGCACTACAATATCGAACCGCCGCCGCGCCGAGGCGTAACCGGCGAGCAGATCGAATACATCGGCTTCCCGAAATTCTATGTTGCCAATCGCATTATCCGAGCGATTCTGCGCCGCGGTCTTCAGACTCGTTTCGGAACTGTCCACGGCTTCGACCGTCTCGCACTTCGCCGCCATATGCAGCGCGAATCCACCGGTGGAGGTAAAACAATCCAGCGCCCGCCCGTGCGCATAGCGCGCCGCAGCCACATAGTTTTCACGCTGGTCGAGGAAGATGCCGGTCTTCTGCCCGTGCAGCAGATCGGCATGCAGCTCCAGACCATTCATCTTCACTGGAACAGCGGCTGGAACCTCGCCCGCCAGCACTCCAGCAATCAGCGGAAGCAGCTCGCGCTTGCGCACCGGCACGTCGTTGCGCTCCACAATTCCTTTCGGGGCGAAAAGCTCCTGGATGCAACTGACGATCTCGGACTTGGCGCGGTCCATGCCCTGATCGAGAGTTTGCAGAGTGAAGTAGCCGCCGTAGCGATCGATCACGAGGCCAGGCACCTGGTCGCCCTCGCCGTGGACCAACCGGTAGGAATCTGTGCCGGCAACAACGCGCTTTCGAAACGCATCGGCGTCGGCCAGGCGGCGCAGGAAAAAAGCGCGGTCGATAGTCTCCGTGCGATCTGTCAGCAAGCGCAAACAGATTTGCGAGGACTCACTGTAATGCGCGGTGCCGAGCGTTTTGCCACTGGGGTCGACAACGAGCACCGCATCGCCGCGCGCGGCCTCCCCTCGATCGATGACATCGCTCGAAAATATCCAGGGATGGCCGGAGGCCACGCGGCCGGCAGCCTTTCGATTTACGCGAACAGTAGGCAAGTTCTTAGTCTAGCGTCGCTGCCGCTTCGGTGGCCGGTGGATGGTGATCGGTGACCGGCGACACCGGCCACCAATCACCGATCACGAGTCTCAATTGTTACTGACTTGCACTTTGATCGACTTCGGCTTCGCGATTTCCTTCTTGGGGAGCGTCACGGTTAGGACGCCGTTCGAGAAATCGGCACGGACATTCTCGGAGTCCACGGTGTCGGGCACCGTAAAGTAGCGAACAAAGGAGCCGTAACTGCGCTCCAGACGATGGAAGCCCTTGCTGTTCTCGTCCCGCTCGAACTTGCGCTCGCCCTTCAGGGTAAGCGTGCCGTTCTCGATCTGGATGTCGATGTTCTTCAACTCCACTCCGGGGACGTCGGCCTTCAGCACTAACTCGTTTTCTGTCTCGAAGATATCCACCGAAGGAGCCCATGGCCGGGTGGCGCTCTGATCGCTCAACAGACGGTTGATGGTGTCCTGGAATAGACGAACACCGGCGGGAAAGTCCTCAGTGTCATGGAAAGGTGCATACTTAACGATTGGCATTGGTTTAGTCAGCCTCCCCTAAAATCTAAATCTAGTAACAGTATAAAATCTTAGTGTGTAGATGTCAATATATCTGATCAATAAATTTCTTGCGGGATTTTGCAACTAGGACTAAAATGGTCGGGTATACTAGACATATAGGATTCAGTGCTGCAAATGACTCTCGCTCAACTCAAGGAGGGCGAACCTGGCACCCTCGATCGCCTCGATCTCCCCGAGGATGTAGCCCGCCGCTTGATGGAGCTCGGTTTCCTTCCCGGACATATAGTCGTCCCCGCCCGTAGCGCTCCGGGCGGTGAGCCGCGCGTGTATCGAGTCGATGGATCGGAAGTTGCTCTGCGCCGCGAAACTGCATCGCACCTGATTCTCAGAGCGAAAAACGGAAGCGAAGCGCCATGAGCGAATGCAGTAATTGCGGAACCGGTTGCGCCGTGGCGACGATGCCGCCGCCGAAACTGAAAGCGGCAGCGCGCCCGCACGTAGTGGCGATTATCGGACCGCCGAATTCCGGCAAATCGACGCTCTTCAACCGGCTCACCGGACTGCGCCAGAAGGTCGCCAATTTTCCCGGCGTCACAGTTGAGCACCGCGTGGGCCGCGCCAGGATGGACAACAACAGCGAGGTCGTTTTAGTCGACCTGCCGGGTGTCTACAGCCTGAGTCCGCGATCGGAAGATGAGCAGGTCACCCGCGATGTGCTGAACGGGCAAATGCAGGATGTGCCCAAGCCGGACTCGGTGCTGCTGATTCTGGATAGCACTAATCTCGGCCGGCATCTGGTGCTGGCGGCTCCGATCCTTAGTTTGAAGTTGCCGACGCTGGTGATCCTCAACATGGCGGACGATCTGCGCAATCGCGGCGGACAGGTGGATACCGCGGAACTGGCCGGCCAGCTCGGTGCGCCCGTCGCACTGATCAGCGCCGCCAAAGGCGAAGGCGTCGATAAAGTGATTCAGTTCATGAAGGGCACCTCGGCCGGAACCAGTTCGCTGGCGCCGCCCAAAGTGGAATTGCCGGTGTTGCAGGACATCCCGCGCTGCCGCCAGTGGGCGCATCAGGTTGGGCTTGGCGCGGCCTATCAGGCGCCCACGCCGCCGTTGTGGACCAGGCGTCTGGACTCCGTTTTTCTGCATCCCATCGCCGGTCCGCTGATTTTCCTGGTCGTAGTCGGCGCCGTGTTCCAGACCATTTTCCGCGGAGCAAAGCCGCTGATGGATGGATTGCAGGCGTTGATTCACAGCTCCGGACCGTGGGTGGGAAGCGCGCTGCCGCCGGGGATATTCCGCTCGCTGTTGGTCGACGGCATTTGGAACGGCGTGGGAAACGTGATTGTGTTTCTTCCGCAGATTCTGCTGCTCTTCCTCTTCATCGGGATTCTGGAAGACTCGGGCTACCTGGCGCGCGCGGCGTTGATCGCGGACCGCACCATGGCGAAATTTGGATTGCAGGGCAAATCCTTCATCCCGCTGATTTCGGCGTATGCGTGCGCCGTTCCCGCGATCATGGCCACGCGAACGATCGAAAGCAAACGCGACCGGCTGGCGACGATTTTGATCGCTCCGCTGATGACGTGCTCCGCGCGGCTGCCGGTGTATCTGCTGGTGATCGGCGCGTTTATTAAGGACCGGCCTTTCCTGGGGCCGCTGCTTGGAACGCAGGCGGCCGCACTATTGGGACTCTACGCTCTGGGATTCATTGCCGCCATTCTGACCGCGCGGCTGCTGAAATCTTCCATCCTGAAGAGCGAACGCACGCCGTTCATGCTCGAAATGCCGCCCTACCGGATGCCAACTCTGCGGTCTCTGAGCTTGCGGCTCTTCGACCGGTCCAAAGTTTTCCTGCGCCGCGCCGGCACCGTGATTCTAACCACCGCGGTGATACTTTGGATTCTCGCGAATCTGCCGCTGCACAACGGCCGGCCGCCCGAAATCGCCGACAGCTACGCCGGCATGGTGGGCCACGCAATTGAGCCGGTGATCAAGCCGCTCGGCTTCAATTGGAAGATCGGAATCGGCCTGCTGACTTCCATGGCCGCGCGCGAAACGATCATCAGCACGCTGGGCACGATTTACAAAATGGAGGGCAGCTCGGAATCCGTGGGACTTCGTCAGGCCCTGCAAAGCGATCTGAGTCCGGGCGGCGCTGTGGCGCTCCTGATCTTTTTCGCGTTCGCGATGCAATGCATGTCCACTATCGCCGTGGTGCGCCGTGAAACCGGCGGCTGGAAATGGCCCGCGGTACAGTTCGGCTACATGACACTGCTAGCCTACGTGTGCGCGCTGGTCACTAACGGCGTGGTCGGCCGTATGTGATCGGTGGCCGGTCAGCCAATCACCAATCACCGTTCACTGACCACGGGAGCGCTAGCGACCTGTTAGCATTGAAATTTCATGCGTGATCTCATTATTATCGGATCCGGCTGCGCCGGAAACACAGCCGCCATTTATGCCGCCCGCGCGAATCTGAAGCCGCTGGTAGTGGCTGGACACGAGCCCGGCGGACAGCTCTCGCTCACCACGCTGGTCGAGAATTTCCCGGGATTCCCGGAAGGAATCGACGGCCCGCTGCTGGTGGAAAACATCAAGAAGCAAGCCGAGCATTTCGGAGCGGAGTATCTGCACGGCACAGTCGTCGAAGCGGATCTCTCGAAGCGGCCGTTCCGCCTGAAGATCGACAACGAGTGGCAGGAAGCGCGCACGCTGATCATTGCTTCCGGCGCATCGGCGCGCTGGCTGAATCTGCCGAATGAACAGAAGCTGATCGGCCACGGCGTCAGCTCTTGCGCCACTTGCGACGGCTTTTTTTATCGCGGCAAGAAGATCATGGTGATCGGCGGCGGCGACTCGGCCATGGAAGAAGCCAACTTCCTCACGCGCTTTGGCGAAGAAGTGGCGCTGGTGCACCGGCGCGATGCTTTCCGTTGCTCGAAAATCATGCTGGAGCGTGCGCGCAACAATCCGAAAATCAAATTCATCACGGACGCCGCGGTCGAAGATATCTACGACGCCGACAAGCACATTGTCACCGGTGTGAAACTGCGCAACGTGAAGACCGGCGAGACCTGGGAGCGCGACGTGGATGGATTCTTCGTGGCCATCGGCCATATTCCGAACACGACGCCCTTTGTGGGGCAGATCGAACTCGATCCGGATGGCTACATCATTTCAAAAGGCGGCGCGCGCACCAGCGTGGTGGGCGTGTTTCATGCCGGCGATGTTCAGGATCGGAATTACCGGCAGGCCATCACGGCATCGGGCGCTGGATGCATGGCCGCGATTGAAGCGGAACGGTTCCTGGAAGCGGAAGGTCACTAGCGTTCCCGTGGTTGGGGGTCGGTGATTGGTGATCGGTCCGGCCAGTCACCGATCACTGTCCACCGATCACGGGAGCGACAGCGACCATTGAAGGTCACTAGCGTTCCCGTGGTTGGTGGTCGGTGATTGGTGATCGGTCCGGCCAGTCACCGATCACCATCCACCGATCACGGGAGCGACAGCGATCACTGAAGGTCACTAGCGTTCCCGTGGTTGGTGGACGGTGATTGGTGGTCGGTCCGGCCAGTCACCGATCACTGTCCACCGATCACGGGAGCGACAGCGACCATTGAAGGTCACTAGCGTTCCCGTGGCCCTTTAGCCGGACGTTGGGCGGAAATAGCAGAACGTCGTTGCCGCACGGAATCGCCGCTTGCGTTCCGGCAGGATTCCAAACCGGCGGGCCGCCGCCGGGACAAAGCGATGGAGCGAGCACGCCCGGAATCCAGGAGAGGGTTTCACCCGGCGCAGGTTTGAGCGACGACGCATCCAGAATTAGCGGCGCGCCAGGTTCCGACACCGCGATGCGGGCGCCGTCCGGCCGCCAGCCGATGATGCGCCAGCCTTTACCAAAAGCGCTCGCCAACAATTGACCGGAGGCGAGCTCGCGGATTCGCAGGCTGTTGCCCTTTTCATCCAGCAGGGCGACACGATCGTGTTGCGGGCTGATGGCCATTGAGGTCCGCTCGAAACCGGTTTTATCGAACTTGGTTGGCGGCGGCGCCGGAATAGTTACTGCACTCGATGCACTTCCTTCGCCGGTCAATCCAACGATCAGAAAGAATAATCCAAACAGCACGAACAGCGCTCCGACGCTCACCGCGAAAAGCTCAATCACGCCAACCACTGTGTTGCCGGCGCGCGTGATAACCCTGGCCCTGGCAGGGTTTGACGGCAGGTAAACAATCGACTCGGTGGCGCCTTCGCGCAGCCAATGCCACTGGCGCGACGGTACGCGAATCTCCACGGTCCAATCGCGCTGTTGTGCGTCCAGAAACTCGGCGGCGACGAAATAGTTTTCCAGCCCCAACATATATGGGTCGCCCTGTTTGCGGAATTTCTTGCGGATGACTGCGCGCGCATCCACGCCGCCGCTTCGCAGATCGCTGCCTTCCCGCCAGAAATATAAACCGATGGAGCCGAGCGCACCGCCCATCAGCATGAATGGCAGACCGAGGACGGCTAGATTGCTCAGATGGGTCTCCTGCTGGCCGACAAATCGCGCAGGCCGGATGCGAGCACGCCGGCGGCGAACACGGTCAGAACCCAGGAGACAACGCCGTATCCGGCCACACTGAATCCGGATTCAAGGCGCGACCAATCCCTGGCATACGGATACAGCAAAGTGAGAAAAATTCCGTACACGATTCCCATCAGCGCGTGCATCACCCGTTCGCCCGCGGGAAGCTTGCGGGTTCGATCTTCCTCGATGAAATCGGTGAGAGTGACGATTATCTCAAAGAGCAGAATCGCGGCCAGCGGCCAGACCCAAGTTCCGTTCCAGGTAATCCAGGCGAGCGATCCGAACACGATGGCGTACGCGAAATCCCGTACGGCGTGGAGCCGCAATTCGCGCCTGGCCGTCGGAGTTTCGGGAAGCTGGAGCCGCCACTCGTGATAGTACAAAGTGTCGAACGCGCCCAGCAGACCGAGCAACACCAGAACATGCAGCGCGGTAGTCATGGCGCCGGCGCCAATGCGCCCTGGTAGGAACCGATCCGGCCAACCGTGACGTCGACTTCCCAGGACGATTCGTTGCCGCGCACCGTGGCTGCCACTCGAAAGGGCAGCGGGATTATCCAGAGACGCGCGCGTTGACTCTTGAATCGCATTCCGGTTTCGTCGGCGGAAATCCGGAAGAAGATGCGAACTGGTCCCCTGGCTTCGAGCAACAGGTCGCCTTCCTGCCGCTGGCTAGTCCGTAACATGACGCCGCCGAATTGACGAATCCATATCTCACGGTTCCCATTAGTTTGCACTTCGAGTTGTAGAGGAATATTCTCGCCGCTCGGTGGAAATCCGGCGAGCCACGCCAGCCAGCGATTGCTGCGCGTCACCACCGCTGTTCCCGAAGCCTTGCCTCCGCGGGGCGCCGAATGAAACTCGCGCAAGACCCGCGGCAGTCTTGCAAAGTCAGCGGCCAGCAGTTGCGGATAGAGCACTTCTCTGCCTCCGGTACCAGACAAAGTATGCCACGAAAAAGGGCAGCCAGATCAAATCGTTGAACACGTTTGTCCACATGCTGCGCAAAGGCAGGCCGGTGGTGAAAACGGTCCAGGCCCAGCCTATGGGGCCGAGCGTCTTGCCCAGAAATCCGATGATGACGAGTTGCGGATAGCTGCGTAAATCGCGCGACACGACCCAATAGCCGTAGCCGAAGAGGCCGATGCACATGCCGAGTCCGCTCATGATGAATGGATAATTGATCGGCGGCACGCCCCAGAGTTGAAAGAGCAGGTTGGGAAACAGAACGACCAGGACGCCCCAGCAGATGTTGTAAACGGCGGCAACCCGAAATACCACGCGCAGCAATTTTTCCATAAATTAAATGAGGTGACTGGAAGCGGTGAAAAAATCAAGAACACAAAGGAATACGAGGAACACAGGGAACACCATAGACAGGTGAGGTATCCAGCGACTTCCTCCGTTCCTCGAAATCATTCCACTTGCCCGAATTGGTCCGGTGTTCCTAGTGTTCCTCGTATTCCTTGTGTTCTTTGGTTCTTGATTTTTTCACCGCTTCCCGAAGAACAATGAGGTGACTAGGCCGCCGGCGCGTTCGATTCCTGGGACGAAGAATTGATCGTAGCCATTCAGATTCCCTTCTTGCTTCACCGGCCCCGGCGCTACCGCGGCCGCGAAGAGTCCCCAGACCGCGGCTTTCCCGATTCCAACTACTCGCAGATTTTGCGCGCCTTCCTGTTTCAAATAGGCGAGCGCGGTTAGAACGTCCTGCACACGGTTCGCATCGTCGGACCGGTTGAACGTCAAGAAATGCTGCGCGGAACGATCGCGCGGCGCCACGGCGTCGCCCGTCTGGAACGCGGTGAGAATCAGCACCGGCTTTCCCGAGCGAATCAGGTCTTGCGCCGCCGGATCTTTCCGGGCTGCCTCTGCGCCATCCGGACCAACAACTACGATCGACGGCACGCCGCTGCCAATCTGCAAACCGGCCACCCGGTCGCCCTTGCCCGGCCGGGTGAGCAGGATTCGCTCGCCCTCCCGCTCGCTGATGACATGCTCGGGCCATTCCGTCGCCAGCGCGATACGCAAGGCGTGTACATAGTGCGACTGCTCTTTCGCGGCGGCGATCCATTGGTTCAGTAACTGATCGTAGGTCACGGCATTCGGCGGCAGCGTTTTCCCGTGCCACACCAACATGTCCTGCAGCTTCTCAATATGGGCGCCGCTTTCCTTCACCTCGCCTTGCATACCGAGAATCCGTTTGCCGAAAAAAGTGTACATTGCTTCTCTGCTGGCGCGGTTGTAATTGTGCGGGGCATCGATTTGCACGGTTTCGACATTGTCGCCCTTGCCGTAGAGTTCATAGATGGAGCGAATCGCCGGGTATTCCTCACTCGGTGTGTTTTTCGTCCAGTCTCCAGTGGCTGAAATCATGAGCATGGGCCGCGGCGCCATCATCGCGGCGAACTCGACGTTGGACGTGTCGAAGCGCAACCCCGGCGCATTCTCGCAAAGTCCGCCGCCTTGCATGATCGCCGAAATCATGTTCACGGGCACGGAGATTTTCACCCGATCGTCAATCGCCGTCAGTAGAAAAGTCTGTGTGCCGCCCCCGGATTCGCCGGTCATCGCAATTTGTTCCGGATCGACGTCCGGCAACGATTGCAGGAAATCCAGCGCGCGAATGGAATTCCACAACTGCAAGCCCAGCGGCCCGAACCCCCACAATTGCTCGCGCTGTCCGCCGAAATCGTGCGGCGTTTGCACGCTGTCGTTGTAGCCCACCATGTCGTAGGAGAAGACTACGAAACCCAGCCTGGCGAGGTTGATTGCGCGCAGCGGAACCGAATTGAGCGGCTGATGCTCCAGGCGACCGTAATCCCAATGACCGTGCGTCGTCAGCATGCCGGGAAGTTTGCCGGCGCGGCCGCGCGGACGGTACAGATTGCCGCCGAGATAGTATCCCGGAAGAGTCTCGATATAGACTTTCTCGATGGAATAGTCGGCGCGTTCGATCCGGCCGAATATCACCGGGTGCAGCGGATTCTTCACCGGCATGGGAAGCAATCCGGCTGCAAACAGAATCTGATTCCTCAGATTCTGTTTATGCGCTTCCCACTCCTCCAACGTGCGATATACCGGCATCGCGAAATGCGTGTTGGTGTTGGGCACGTTCGTATTGCGGCTGTCTTCGGCGGGGACCTGCGCGATGGCGCAGACCGCCGTAACAACGAATGAAGCTGCCAACCAGTTAGCCAAGGAAACTATCTTAGAACAATTTCGCGATCGACCGGCGCAGCTCCCGAAAAATCTGGTCCGGCGTCTTGTTCGCGTCCAACACCACGAAATCGTAACGCTTCGCCATGCGGTCCAGCGCCCGGATCACGCGGGTTTGATAACGCACGAAGCTATCGTGCATGTCGGCGCCGAAGCGCATGTCCATGCCGCTCTCCCAATAGTCGAACGCGCCGCGTCCCAACACAACGCGCGTCAGCAAATCGCGGACGTCCGCGCGCAAGTAATAAGTGGCATGCGGCACCAACGCGAAGCCGGCCACTTTTTCGATCCAGGAACGGTCTTCATTACGGGCGATCGCCCGCGCCATCAGGGAAAAAATGTAGCGGTCCGTGAGCACCACGAATCCGGCGCGCAACGCGGGAATGATTTCGTTTTCCAGGCGGTCCGCGAAATCGGTGGCGTAGAAAAGCGTCATGGTGATGGGGCCCAGCGTGTTGCCTTCCTTGGCCTGCTGGATTCCTTTTCCCGCCAGCGCGCCGCGCGCCAGGCCCGTGTCCATCACCGCATGCCCTTTGTGCTCGAGCCAGGTTCGCAGCCGCGCCACTTGCGTGGAACGGCCCACGGAGTCCGGTCCTTCAATCACCACCAGCTTGCCTTGCAGCTCGTCGCGATCGACGCCCGCCAGCGCTTCGCTATAGAATTCGAGCGGCTGCTTTGGCGGCATCGATGTCTCCCTGCGTGGCGCGCAGCACGGTGTTTTGCAGGCTTTCGCCCAGTTGTTGCGTCACGATCTCGCGCATTTGTCGTTGTTGCTCCTCGATGGAGCCGGTGGCGTCGATGACATGAAAGCCGATCTCTTCGATCATGGCTTCGTATTCGTCGAGTATGCGGCCTTGAAACAAGCGGAAACTTTCCTCCACGTTGCGGCTGAGTCCGAGATCCATGCCGGCTTCGTAAAACTTGATGGCGTTCCTGCCGCCCAGAATGCGACCGATGGCGACTTCAAGCGGCACGCGAAAATAGAAAGCCAGATTCGGCCGCACTGCGAATTTGTACAGATTGCGGACCCACTTGCGGCCCACGCCGCGGACCACGTCGCGCGCGAAAGCGGTGTAGGCGTAGCGGTCCGCGCAAACCACCGCGCCGGCCTTGAGCAGCGGGATAATGTAGCGCTCCAGGCGGTCGGCGAAATCGGTGGCGTGAATCAGGCTGAACGTCACCGGGGTGAACATGTTCTTCTTTTTGGCGCGGCGGGTGGTTTCGCGCACCAGCGGCGAAGAGTTCCATTCGCTGAACGCCACGGCGGTGCGTTGCGAGCGCAGCCATTGACTCAACAAGGAAAGCTGCGTGGATTTTCCGGAACCGTCGATCCCCTCAACCACGATCAGTTTGCCGCGATGGCGATTCGGAACGAGGAGGGGCATAGGGTGCGGGAATGATTATTATACCGTGAGTGGAAAAATTAGCGCCGATAAGATCGTCACGAATAATTGATCGCTTTTTACAGTTAACATGTTAAACTGTTTCGGATTTAGAATGGGAGGAACTATGCGAAGGTGCGCCGCTGTTCTCGTTTTGCTTGCAGGCACTGCCTGGGCTCAGTGCGGAGTGGAGCGCTGGTCGGTCAAGACCGGCACCGATGCGGATGCCGGGCTGGTCAACGCGTCCGTTTCCACCTCCACCACGATTGCCAACATGCGGGCGCTCACTGCGCCGGGGTCGCTGCCGGCGAACAACCGCGTGCAGCCGACCGAGACCGCGGTGTTCACGATCAACGCAACACTTACGCAATACAAACTGGAGTCGGACTCCGATTACCACGTGGTGATTGCCGATGCATCGGGGAATACGATGATCACCGAGATTCCGTCGCCGAGCTGCGTAGGCGCGGGAAGTGCGTTCACGGCGGCGATCTCCAGTGCACGATCGAAGTTCGACGCGCAACTTCATCCCACAACGTCGTTCCAGACAGCGAATATTCCGGTACAAATCAAGGGCGTCGGCTTCTTCGATTTCCTGCACGGGCAGACGGGAGTTGCGCCGAACGGGGTGGAGCTGCACCCGGTGCTGGACATCATCTTCAATCCTGGGAACCCCACTCCGGACTTCACCATCTCGGGTCCGTCCAACCTTTCGGTGACGGCGGGCAGCCCGATCAACGGCACGGTGACAACTACGGTCATGGCCGGATTCAATTCCGCGATTTCGCTGCTGGCCGGCGGGCTGCCGATAGGCGCCTCGGCGAGCTTCAACCCCACGTCCATCCCGGCGCCTGGAGCGGGCTCTTCCACGCTGACCATCAACACCAACTCCACGACGCCGCCGGGCAATTACACGGTGACCGTGACTGGTACGGGCGGTGGAACGTCGCACACGACCAACATTGCGTTGACCGTCACAGCGGCGGGCGGCGGCGGGACCGCCGAGATCATGACCGACGGTGGACTCGAATCGGCCACGGCGAGCGGCAATTCGGCGCCAGGATGGACCGCGACATCGACCACGAGCGGCTTCAACGTGATTCTCAAGGCAGGCTCGTTCCCGCACACCGGCACGAATTACGCGCAGCTCGGCGGCAACAACAGCCAGACCGACACGCTGACGCAAACGGTCTCAATCGCCTCTAACGCCACCGCGGCGTCGCTTACCTTCTGGGCGAATGTCGTGACCACCGAAACCGGGACCACGGCGTTCGACAAACTCACGGTAGAGATCCACAATTCATCGGGTACGCTGCTGGCAACGCCCCTAACGCTGAGCAACCTGGACGCGCCGAAATCGAACAACACCAACGGCACTTACTTCGCACCGGCCGCGATCAGCCTGGCCGCGTACAGCGGGCAAACCATCCAGATCGTCTTCAAGTCCGTAAACGGATCGATTTCGCCAACCACGTTCCGGGTCGACGATGTGTCGCTGATGGTAACCACGCCGGGTTCGGGCAGCGACACCACGCCTCCGTCGGCTTCGATCACGGCGCCGGCGAACGGGGCCACGGTCTCGAACTTCACCACTATTACGGCAACGTCCTCGGACAACGTGGGCGTGGTCAAGATGGAGTTGTACATCGACGGCGTGCTGACGACGTCGAACACGAACTCGACGTCGCTATCGTTCTCATGGAACACCAACTCGGTGGCGAACGGCAGCCACTCACTGGTTGCGAAGGCGTACGACGCGGCGAACAACATAGGCACGTCGCCGGCGGTGACGGTGACGGTCTCGAACAGCACGTCGCAACAACTGCTGGGGAATCCGGGGTTCGAGAACGGGTCGAATCCGGCGCCTTGGACGGCGACCACGGGGGTGATGAATAACTCGTCGAGCGAGCCGCCGCACTCGGGCACGTGGGACGCGTGGCTGGATGGTTATGGCGCAACCCATACCGACACGCTTTCGCAAACGGTGACGCTGCCCGCGACGCTGACCACGGCCAGCCTTTCGTTCTGGCTGCACATCGATACGGCCGAGAACACCACGACTACGGCGTTCGACACCTTGAAAGTGCAGGTGACCAACAGCTCGGGGACGGTGTTGGCGACGCTGGCTACGTACTCGAATCTGAACAAGAACACGGGGTATGTGCAGAAGTCGTTCGACCTCTCGGCGTACAAGGGTCAGACGATTCGGATCCTGCTCACGGGAACGGAGGATGGGTCGCTACAGACGTCGTTTGTGGTGGACGACTTTGCGCTAACGGTGCAATGAGCTGGAAACCGCTCCCTTACGGTCGCGGCTCGGAACCTCCTTCTGAGCCGCGACCGTTAGGGAGCGGTCGCCCGCTACGGTTATTGCACGACGTAGAACGTCGTATCTCGCGGAGCCGACGCAAAACCCGCCGGCGCGGCGACACGCACCCCCGCGCTCCCTGCCGCCACAGCCGTCAGACGGATCGGCTTGGAACCCTCGCCCGGCCCAAACAACATGGCGCCGGCCGGAACCCGCAGCACGGCCGGATTGAGCGACGCCACATCGACGACGACGGTCCCCACTCCAGGACGGAGCGTCGAAGTGTAAAACGCCAAGTCCCCCGTCGCTGCGCTTGCACTACACTTCGCGTATTACAATCTGTGCAGGATTCATGGATCGCTGCGAATCACGCCCGATGGCGGCGGGGATCACGGACCACGTTTGGACGCTAGTGTAGTGTCCAAGAATTAGCTGGACAGTTCTGGGGTACATAGTGGGGCGGTCCCCC
>DATDHK010000106.1:0-4737 GCA_036521635.1 Bryobacteraceae bacterium
GGGCGTCCTGGTGTTCAACAAGCCGGAACCGCAGCGCAGGAACTTCGCGCCGCGCATCGGCATCGCTTATTCTCCCGGCACGAGCGGCAAGACTTCCATCCGAGCGGGCTTCGGCATGGCTTACGACGTACTGTATGACAACATCGGTATTCTCTCGTTGCCGCCGCAGCTCAGCAGCACGGTGGATACGGACCCGTTGGGTTCGGCAAACGGCAGCGGACCGAACTTCCTGAAGAATGGCGGCATCCTGCCGAACGCTTCGGTAGGCTCGCTGTCCCGCGCGGACGCCATCGCCAGCACTTCCAACTTCGTTCCGGACCAGAAGCTGCCGTACTCCATCCAATATAACCTCGGCGTCCAGCATGTATTCGCCAACAACTACACGTTCGAGATCCGCTACCTGGGCACGCGTGGCGTCCACCTGAACGTGCAACAGCGCGTCAACGTGCTGTCCAAGGTGGATTCAACCCACTTCCTGCCGACCTACCTATCGGCGCCCAGCCAGGCTACGCTCGACTCGCTGCCCACCACATTAACCGCTCTCCAGGCCAGGCCGAGAATCGCCTCGCAGTTCCTAGCCGCTGGCTTCACGAACAACATTGTCGAGTTCTCGCCCATCGGCAACTCGACGTACAATGGGCTGGCCCTGCAGCTCGACCGGCGGTTCACCAACGGCCTGCAATTCAAGACAGCCTACACCTGGAGCCATCTGATCGACGACAGCACCGCGGACTTTTTCACTACCCGGCTGACTCCGCGCCGCACCGAAGATTTCCAGAACCTGAAGCGGGACAAGGCCAGCTCCGCGTTGGACCGCCGTCATCGCTTCACCTTCGTGGCCGTCTACGACGTGCCGTTCATGAGCCACTCTTCGAACTGGCTGGCCAAGAATATCCTTGGAAACTGGGAATTCGCTCCCATCTATACCTTTGAAAGCCCCGAGTACGCCACCGTGCAAAGCTCCACCGATTCCAATCTGAACGGTGATTCCGCCGGTGACCGCACCATCCTCAATCCCGGCGGAGTCGACGGGACTTCGAGCAACGTTACGGCGCTAAAGAATACCGCGGGGGCCACGGTTGCGTATCTGGCCACCAATCCGAATGCCCGATACATCAAGGCAGCCGCGGGCGCTCTCACCAATTCGGGCCGCAACACGCTGCCCACCCGGCGCATCAACAACGTCGACCTTTCCATCATCAAGCGCTTCAGCTACCACGAGAGATTCAAGCTGGAGCTGGTGGGGCAGTTCCTGAACGCCTTCAATCATCCACAGTTCACTCCGGGCAGCATCAACCAGATCACCTCCATCGGCACCACTGGATCCGGTGTGCTCAACTACGTGACTGCCGGCAACAAGGATTTCAACAACCCGGAGGCGGCCTTCGCCAGCAACGCGCGCGTCATTCAGGTTGCCGCGAAGATCGTGTTCTAAGAACAGCAAAGATTATCTGCTTTGGAGGGCGCGGTCTCGCGCCCTTTTTCTTGTGGGGCAGGTTGGTAACCAACCTGCCCCACATTGTTAGTTGTCGGCGGGGATGCGCCAGCGGCCGGTTTCGAATTCCAGGTTGAAGTTTTCGCCCAGATAAACCCGACGCACTTCCGAATCGTTGCCCAATGCCTCTGGAGTGCCCGCGCGGAAGATTTTCCCGTTGTTGATGATGTACGCGCGGTCGGTCACCGCCAGCGTTTCCCGGACGTTATGGTCCGTCACCAGCACCCCGATGCCGGCGTTCTTCAAATCGAAAATGATGCGCTGCAGCTCCAGCACTTGAATAGGATCGATGCCGGAAAACGGTTCATCGAGCAGCAGAAAGCTGGGCTCGATCACCAGCGACCGCGCGATTTCCACACGCCGGCGCTCTCCCCCCGAAAGCGCATAGCCCTTGTTGTGCCGGACGGTCTCAAGTCCCAATTGCTCGATCAGCCGGTTCAACCGCTCGCGCCGCTCCCGTCCGCTGATGCGCAGAGTTTGCAATATCGCCATCAGATTATCTTCCACAGTCAGCTTGCGAAACACCGAGGCTTCCTGCGGAAGATAGCTGATGCCGCGCCGCGCGCGCTGGTACATCGGCATGTTGGTGATGTCGTCGCTGCTCGAGCCGTTCTTGATGATCACGCGCCCGGAATCGGGACTGATCAGCCCCACGATCATGTAAAAAGAGGTTGTCTTTCCCGCTCCGTTCGGCCCCAGCAGACCCACCACCTCACCCTGCTTCACCCACAGCGAAACGTTATCCACAACCTTGCGGCCGCGATAGCTTTTCGAGATTTCAGACGTCTGGAGGGTTCGCATTGAATCCTATTTTTTAGGTTTGCGGTGCAGGACGCTTTTGACGGGCTGGGCTTCCACTCCGTTAACCAGCAGCCTATCATCCTTCGAGAACCACGTCAATTTCTCGCCCTGCGTCGTTCCGCGCAGGCTGTCTACAAACTTGGGCCGGCCGCCGGTGAGGATGATCTTGTCCTCGTCCACGAAATACTCGGCATGCTCCGATGTTCCATTGCGGATGCGCCCGGGAGCCGTTTGCACGATCTCCACCTGGCCGTCGGCGAAGGCATGATCGAGCGACGAATCGCTGCTGTCGTCGCGCAGAAATGCCCGGATTTCCTTGGCTTTCACTTTCATGTCCGGCCGATCCAGCGTCGCTCCATCCTTATAGAGCGCCAGGCGGTGTCATCGTTGTACTCCAATTCCGGAGCCTTCACGATAGTAAACACGCGAGCGGCGGATTTGGTTGCCGGTTTTTTCGGGTTGGGGTTTTTGCCAGAGTCGTCGCCCTTGTCCAGTAATTGACTGATGACGTGGCCATGCGCTTTCAGGATGTTGTTGTCGCGGTCGATCTCGACGATGTCCGCCTCCAGCCGGTTGGCGCTCTGCCACAGCACAACATTGCCTTCGTAACGGATCTGTAGATTATTGTCGGTGGAGCGCATCTTTTTAGCGCGCGCGTGCAGAGGCTCGTCCTCGGCCAGCAGGCCGCCACCGCCGCTGGCGTCTTTGTCGTCTTTCTTTTTCTTGTCGGGCATCCGCGTGGAACTCACGTTGCCGTCAGCCGTGAAGTCGCCGGATTTTTGTTCGAGCTTGATCTTATCCGCGTCGGCCGATCCGGTTGGATCCCAAACCCGCGCCGCGCCCGTCAGATCGATAACATTATTCGGCTGATCCAAAACCGCGCGCTCGGCCTTGGCTTTGCGGTCGCCCGCTTGATAACGAAAGTCGCCCCACTGTTCGAGTTTTGAAAGTTGGGACGAGTTCGGCTGAAAGGCCGCCAGCAGATCCTTGCTGGTGGTCACTTCCACCGGCGGATCTTCCTTGGCGTCCTTCGCCCGCGGCTTCTGCGTCCGCGTGGTAACGGCGGTCGAGCGGAAAGTCTGTATCTGGTTCTTTTCCCCGTAGGCAATGGCGATGCGCTCGCCATTCATCCAGCGATGCGGCTGCGCCGGACGATTAGGAACAAATTCGATAGCGCCCGGGGACATCGTCTCCACCAATTCTATTTCCTGCCCGCCCGTCCGCATCTTCGTCTTGATGGTCTCGCTTTTGAGAATTCGAGTGTCCGCGATGTCTACGCCGGCCTTCGGAACCGGCTTCGATTCCATGACGCTGTGGCCCGCCGCCAGTGCGGTCTGAAGAACGCTGTCTTTGCCCGACGTGTCGAAATCCATCACCACACGATCCGACGTCATGGTGGTGACCGCCGTCTCGGCCGTCGAAACCATCCGCGCTTGATCGACCGCCGTGATTTTTTGGATCTGGCTGGCGTCGTTGAAATCCATGGTGAGCTGATTTGCCGAATATTCCAGATTGCGGCCCGGCCGCTGATCCGTACCATGCGCCTGCTGCGTTTCCACCAGTTTGATATCGCCATCGGAAAGCGTAATGATGGCCGGCCCCGCGCTCATGTTCAGCGACTCGCGAGTCAGTTTGGACCACGGCGAAAGCAGCACCTTCGACTCGCGCTCCTTGTAGTGCGCCTCGCCCGTTTCCACTTTCATGGAAGCGGATTTGCCGTTGCTGCCGCGCCAGATCAATTCCACTTGACTGTGCAATACCAGCTCTCGCGTGGAAGGATCGTAGTCCGCCCCCACCGCTTTCCCTTCTCCACGATCGAATTTGAAAGTCGTCAGGCGATCGGTGGAGGCTTTGCCGGTCTTGCTCTCAACCCGCATGCCCGACGATTTGATTACCATCAGGCGTCCGGAAGGCGGCGCATCCGGCGCCACGCCCATGGTGATCTCGACATCGCCCTCCGAATAAAGAATGCCTTGCGCCATGTCGAACTCAGCCTTGGCGCTTTTCACATGGTGATACTTGTCGCCGTCTTTGTTGGCGATGTCAATCACAACGCCCGAGAGCCGCTGTTTGCCTTCCACTTCCTGAAGATCTTCGGCGTGAACGGTGATCACCGTTTTCTCATTCGTGGTGTGCGTGTAGGTCCACTGGTGCGAAGTGGCGACGGTGCCGGGCGGCAGCGCTTTCGGCTTCTGCACGCTGCTTCCCGCCTGTTGCTTGAGGCGGGCGTAGTAGGTGGCGCCGACTCCGGCGACAATCGCAAGAATCGCTAACAGGATTATTGGCCGGACCACGCGACGCATCGATACATCCAGGATATCGAGAACCTTCCATCCCTGTCCATCTAACTTTGCCAAAATTAAAACTGTATGTATTTCAATAACTTACGCCAAAATATTGGCAGTCGCCCGTCGAGTCTGCTAATATTGGACAGGCGAGCC
>DATDHK010000107.1:0-8706 GCA_036521635.1 Bryobacteraceae bacterium
GCATGCTCCACCACCTCCTTGCCGCCATCCGATTCGAGAATTTTTGTGAGATCTTCCATCGTGGAAAAATACACCTCGGCAATTCGATAGGCCGTGACTTTCCCTTGCGGAGAGCTCACCACTTTCGTGGCCACGAACCGGGTCAAGCCCTTGAGCTTGTCTTCCACCATTGGGAGGTGTTCGTCATGATAGACCTTCTCAAAAGCGTCCACGTTTTGAGGCCGTGGGTAGATAACGACGATCTTTACCGCGCGTGTTCCCATGCTGCTGAGTTTCCCACATCTTAGGCGCTTTCGTCGATTGAAATTATGGGCCGGTCTGATATTCTGGCTAGTACCGTGTGAGGGCGCAAGCGTTGACAGACTTCAATCACATACATTCAAGAGACGGCGACGACTGGATTTGCGGCCGAAGCATGGCGGTCCACAGCGAACAATTGCTGCACTGCGAAGGGCGCGATCCGGACGAAGAAGAAGCCTGCCGCTTGTGCGCCGAACGTATTGTCGGATATTTTGGCGACCCGATGCACGTGCACTAAACGCGTAGCTCATACCCCGCCCCCCGCATCGCCTCGATGATGCGATTGCGCGTCGCCGCCACTTCCTCTGAAGATAAAGTGCGATCCAGCGCACCCACCGTCAGACGATACGAAACACTCTTGCGATCTTCGGGCAGCGGCGCCCCGGTGTATTGACGCACAAATTCAATCTCAACCAGATCGCTTCCGGCCGCTTGCGCCAAGAGCTTTTCGACGTGCCCCACCGGCTCCCTAAGATGAGTGATCACCGACAAATCGAACGCGCTGGTCGGAAAGCGGCGGAGCGATTCATAGCGTTCCTGCCCCCGATCCAAACGTTCGATAGCGGCGAGGTCGAGATCGAGAATCGCAGCGCGCCCTTCCACTCCAAGCGCTGGATGAAGTTCAAACAACCGGCCGATTGCCTCACCCCGCCAGGACACCGTGGCTGCACGTTGCGGATGTTCGTATTTCCACGCTTGTGTTGCCTGCACCTCGCACTGCGGCGTCAAGCACTCAGCTAAACGCTTGAGTTCGAACAGGCCATCGCCGCCATCGCCCTCGCGCGCGAAAATGGCCGCCGCCAGATGCGGAATTTCTTCCGGCAGCCCCTGCGGCTTCGGATGAATCTCGCGCCCGATCTCAAAAAGGCGGAATGAATTCAGGCGCCTGCTATTGTCAATGAGATTCTTGCGAATCCCAGGCAACAAGCTGGACCGCATCAGCGACTGATCCGACGCAATCGGATTGGTCACTTTAATATGCGCATCCGGATCGAAGTGAAACGCGCGCGCCATCTCTTCGCTAATGAACGAGTAGTTATGAACTTCCGTGAATCCCTGCGCGGCTGTCAGATCGCGCACGCGCCGCTCGTACATGCGCGCCGGATTGTCCGGCGGAACCACGCAATCGATAAGCGGAGCCTGCGGCGCGATGGATTCATAGCCGATCATGCGCCCCACTTCTTCCAGCAGATCGTCCTTGATGGAAACGTCTTTCGTCGCTCGCCAACTCGGCACGCTCACCGCAAAATTGCCCGGCGCCGTTTCCGTAACGCCGAATTCCAGAGCGGTTAGAATGGCCCGGACCTCTTCCGCCGTAACCGCGCGGCCCAACTTGTGGATCAACCACTCGATGCTCAAATCGATCGCCGGCGCAGTCTTGAGTTCGGCTTTGCAATCCGCCACTCCACCCGATAAACGAATGCCCGGCGAAACCTGGTATAACAATTCAATCGCCCGCGCCAGCCCCCGTACCGTGTTCACGGGATCCTGCGATTTCTCGAATCGCATGGACGCGTCGGTACGCAGCTTCAACCCCACCGACGTTTTGCGAACGCTGGCCGCCTGGAAGCAGGCGCTCTCCAGAACCACTTTTTTGGCGCCCGCTCCAATCGCGCTATCGCGTCCGCCGATGACTCCCGCGATCGCGATGGCGCCTTGCGAGTCCGCGATAACTAAGTTGGATGGCGCCAGTGAATAACTCTCATCGTTGAGGGCGACGATCTGCTCTCCGTGTTTCGCGCAACGAACGAAGATCGTGTTCCCGCGCAGCTTTTCCGCATCGAAGGCGTGCATGGGCTGCGTCAATTCAGCCATCACGAAGTTCGTGACGTCGACGATATTGTTGATGGAGTTCAAGCCGATCGCTTCCAGCCGGTACTGAAGCCACAGCGGCGACGGGCCGACCGTCACGTTTTCGAAAACCAGCGCGCTGTAACGCGGGCACAGCGCCAAATCTTCGATTTGCACCTCGATTTGTGCCGCGCCTTTGGGAAGCAGTTCGAGCCGCACTGGATCGCGCAGCGTTTGATGCGCGATGGCCGCCACTTCACGCGCCATCCCATGATGGCCCCACAGGTCCGGCCGGTGCGTGAGCGATTTATTATCCACTTCGATCACGCTGTCGGGGTTTAGCAACAACTCCGCGTCAAGCTCCACGATGCCGGTGTGGTCGCGATTGATGCCCAGCTCCAATCCGCTCGCGAGCATTCCGTCGCTCTCCACGCCTTGAATCACCGCCTTACTTGCCGGAACGTACACCGTCAGCATTCCCGCGCGGCAATTCGGCGCACCGCACACCACTGTTTTCGTGCCATACCGGACCGTTTCTACAACCGCGATTTGATTGTGACTGCCCGCGATCCTTTCCACGCTGATCACGCGCGCCACCGACGCGGTAGCCAATGGCCCGCCGACAAATTCGAGCCCTTCGCATTCGGCCGTCTTAGTGGTAATGAGACGCATCAAATCCCGAGGCTCAATGCCGAGCCCCGGAACCATCTCGCGAATCCAGTTATACGAAAATTTCATCTGCCTTACTTACTTTGTTCAACCTGATAGATTTCCTTTGTGGGGCAGGTTGGCAACTTGCCGCCGATTGTCAATCGGCGTACCGAGGTTTCCGACAATCTCCAATCCATCCATTAGAACTGCCGTAAGAACCTCAAATCCCCGCCCGCAAAAAGCCGTATGTCGTCAATTCCGTAGCGCATCATCGCCAGCCGCGTCAGCCCCAACCCAAACGCGAAACCACCCCACTGGTCCGGATCGATCCCGCTCATCCGCAGCACATTCGGATGCACCAGGCCGCAAGGCAGCAGCTCCACCCACCCGCTCTGTTTGCACACCGGGCACCCACTGCCCCCGCAAATCAAGCATCGGATGTCCAACTCAAATCCCGGCTCAACAAAGGGAAAATATCCAGGGCGCAATCGCACCGTAACCTCGCGATGGAAAATTGCGCTGAGCAGCGTTTTCATGAAATAGATCAGGTTGGCGACGGACACGTTGCGGTCCACCATCATCCCTTCCACCTGGTAAAACGTATGCTCGTGCGAGGCGTCCACTTCTTCGTTGCGAAACACGCGGCCCGGCGCGATCATGCGCAAGGGCGGCCCCAGCCTCTCCATCCCGCGCACCTGCACCGGCGACGTGTGAGTGCGCAGCAGATTACCGTCGCTCAGCCAAAAAGTATCCTGCATGTCGCGCGCCGGATGCTCCGGCGGAATATTGAGCGCGTCAAAATTGTGGTATTCGGTTTCAACCTCAGGTCCATCCAACACCGCGAATCCGAGTGACGTAAACAGGTCTTCGATCTCACGTTGTATTCGCGTGACCGGATGCAAGCTGCCAGGCCGTGGCCCAGGAGCGGGTAATGTAAGATCGATCCACTCGGCTCCTAAACGTTCCTCCAAAGCCTCGCCCGCGAACGCCTGTTTTCTTTCGTCGAACGCACTCTCCAGCGATTGCTTCGCGGCGTTCAATGCCTTCCCGGCGCTGGACCGCTCCTCCGGCGTAAGCTTGCCGAACTCTTTGCTGAACTGCGCCAGTGAACCCTTGCGCCCGAGCACGTCGACACGAATCGCTTCCAACTCGTCGAGATTCTTAGCCGCGTGAATTCGCGCCAGCGTGGCCGATTCTAATTGTGCGATCTGGTTTTCGAGCACTAGACTATCCGGCCGCGCTCTCCGCATTGGCTGCGTATTCGTCCAGGACGTCGACAACCGGCTGATGGCCGCCGGTCATGGCCAAATCGAGTGCGTTCTGATTATTGTCCGCGCGCGCCTGGACATCCGCGCCGCTGGCGATGAGCAGCCGCACCAGTTCCACATCGCCGCTTTGCGATGCGGCGTGCAACGCGGTCCATCCGCCATGCTGCCGGGCATTCGCGTCCGCGCCGTGCTCCAGCAGGATGCGCACGCTTTCACGGCTACGGCCAGCCGCGGCGGCGTGGATCGGCGCATTCGCCAGCGCGTTTCGCGATTGCGCGTTTACATCGGCTCCGTAAGTCAGCAGCGCTTCGGCGAGCGCGGGGTGATTGAAGAATCCGGCCAGGTGCAGCGGCGTCCAGCCGTCCGGACTGTAGCTTTTCGTCAGATCGGGTTGATGGCTGATCAATTCCACAACGCGCTCCTCGGCGCCGGCCATGCATGCCTCGAAGATGTCCAGCTCCATGCCTTTCTCGAGCAGCATGGCGGCAATGTCGTTCCGCCGCGAATATTTTGCGGCGGCAAAAGCGCCCAGTCCGTTTTCGTCTTTCGCAGTAAGCAGCACAGGGCCGGCCTCGAGCATTGCGTTCACCTTGGCTGTGTCGCCGGCGCGGATGGCGTCGAAGAATTCTTTACTCATGGCTATGCCTGCACTTGAAAAACCTGCTCGGATTTCGCCAATTCCCAATCCAAGTGGTTTATGTAAAACAGCAGAACTTCCTTCGGGTATGCATCCTTGAATTTGTCGTACACCTTCTGCTGCCAACCCTCCGTGAAGTATTTTGAGCCGTCGATGTCCTTGTCGAAGAACCCATCCTGATTCGGAATGCCGATTTCGTCGAGGACCGCCTTGATCATATCCAGATGCGAAATCAAAATCGATTGCGCCAGGTCTGTGGCGAAATCTTCGTCCCCTTCAGACAGGCGGGTCCACAGCCGCGGCGACGCTTTCCGGATACTCTCGGAGTTCAGTTTTGGCAGGTGTAGCCGGGCCTTCATGCGATCGTAAAACTGGAATGTTTTCAGTTTGCCGATCGAGATGCCTCGCAGGAGCTGGGTGAAGGTTTGCTCGCCCATCCCCAGGAAAATTCCGGAGAGCTGCATAAAAGGTCAGCGTAACATGGGGCAAGGAACACCAGGAATACGAGGAACACGAGGAACACGTGTGGCATTTCCCAATATCCGGTGTATTGCCGGTTCCCGGGGATTTCTTAGTGCTCCTACCGTCCCTAGTGCTTCGGTGTTCGTCGTATTCCCTTGTGTTCCCCGTGTTCCCCGTGTTCCTTCCCCAGTCACGGTACAATGTCCTCGGGCATGTCAAACGTCGTCGTATTGGGTGCGCAGTGGGGTGACGAAGGCAAGGGGAAGGTCGTCGATTTATTTTCCCGGAAGTTCTCCATCGTGGCGCGTTACCAAGGCGGCCACAATGCCGGGCACACGGTGTTCATCGGCGAGAAGAAATTCGTTCTCAAACTGATTCCGAGCGGGATTCTGCGTCCCGGAATCCAGGCTGTAATCGGAAACGGCGTGGTGGTGGATCCCGCCGCTTTGATCGACGAGATTGAAATGCTCGCCAAGGCCGGTATCGACGTCACCAGGCAGCTTGCCATCAGCAACCGCGCGCACGTGATTTTTCCCTTTCATCGAATCGTGGAGAAAGTGTCGGAAGGCCGCGAGGATCGTGTGCCGATCGGGACCACCTCGCGCGGCATCGGGCCATGCTACGAGGACAAGACCGGAAGGCGCGGTATTCGCATCGCCGACTTGTACGATCGCGAGAGTTTCTGCGCCATGTACGCGCTGCTGGCCGAGGACAAGCGGCTCCTGGCGCAGACTTTCAACATTCAGGAAACCATCGACTACGAAAGCATTCGCGATCAGTACTTATGTTTCGCCGAGCGCATTCGTCCCATGGTCTGCGACACCGCGCAGTTACTGCACGACGCCATGCGCGACGGGAAACGAGTGTTGTTCGAGGGCGCGCAAGGCTCCATGCTGGACGTCGATCATGGCACCTATCCCTTCGTTACTTCGTCGAGCGCGACGGCGGGCGGCGCTTGCATCGGCGCCGGCGTGCCGCCCGCTTGCATCGGTGGCGTGATCGGCGTATCCAAAGCCTACACCACGCGCGTCGGCAGTGGTCCTTTTCCAACTGAGCTTCCCGGCGAAGAAGGCGAGCGCATGCGCAAAGCCGGCAATGAATACGGCGCTGTGACCGGCCGGCCGCGCCGCTGCGGATGGTTTGACGTTCCGCTGTTGCGGTATACCGCGATGATCAACGGGTTCAGCAGTCTGGTGATCACCAAGCTGGACGTGCTGGACCAGTTTGACGAAATCCTGGTCTGCACCGAATACCGCAACACCCGGCAAATGCCCGCGACATTCCGCGAACTGGAAGCCGTGGAGCCCGTGTACGAAACGCGGCCGGGCTGGAAATCGATCACCCGCGGACTCACCCGCCACGAAGCCCTGCCGCCCCGCGCGCGCGACTATCTCAAATTTCTCAGCGAACGAACAGGCGTGGAAATCGGATGCGTCTCAACCGGCCCCGAGCGCGATGAAACAATAATGATCGACGGATCCCTTCTGACGCGTTTAGTATAGCGGTAACCATTTCCGAAATCACCGGTACCTGATATCGATGGAATCTTTCTTACAGGATTGCCGCTACGCCCTCAGAATCCTAGCCCGCAGCCCCGGCTTCGCCCTAATCGCAGTGCTGGCCCTCGCGTTGGGCATCGGCGCCAACTCCGCGATATTCAGCGTGGTCAACGCCGTCATCCTCAAACCGTTGCCCTACGAAAAACCCGAACAACTGGTCCAGCTCTGGATGCGCTTCACCGGCATCGGCATCCCCAACGATCAGAACTGGGTTTCAGCTCCCGAGTTTGTGGACCTCCAGCAGAATCAAAGCCTCTCGCACATCGCCGCGATCGACACCACCAGCTTCAACATCAACATCGGCGGCACTCCCGAGCGTGTCGACGCCGCCGTTGTGTCCACCAGTTTTTTCCCGATGTTGGGCGTGCAGGCGCAGGCCGGGCGCGTGTTTCTTCCCGAAGAAGGACAGGCCGGCCGCGAGAACGTCGTGCTGTTGAGCGATGGTTTATGGCGTCGCCGCTTCGGCGCCGATCCATCTATACCAGGCCGGAAACTGGTGATGAACGGCCAGAGTTTTCTGGTGGTGGGCGTACTGCCTCGCGACTTTCAACTGCCAAGAGAAGCCGAAGTCTGGACGCCTTTAGTCTTTTCGGCGGACGACCTCAGGAGCCGCGGCAATCACGGCCTGCTGGTCGTCGGCCGCATCAAGCAAGACCTCAGTTTCGATCAGGCGCGCGCGGACATGGCCGCCGTTTCGAACCGCATCATCGAGCAGCATCGCGAATATCCCTACAAGCAATTCAATTTCCGCGTGCTGATGATCCCGCTGCTCGAGCAGCAAGTGGGCGATATCAAAACCGCGTTGTGGGTGCTGCTGGGCGCGGTCGGCCTGGTGCTGCTCATCGCCTGCGCGAATGTGGCGAACCTGCTGCTGGTGCGCGCATCGGCTCGCGAGCGGGAAATCGCGGTCCGGCAAGCGTTGGGCGTCAGCCGTTGGCGTCTGATGCGGCAGTTGCTCACCGAGAGCGCGATTCTCGGATTGATGGGCGGCGTCATCGGTTTGCTGTTCGGCTACGGCGCGCTTCGCCTGCTGATCCTTCTCAGCGCCACCAGCTTTCCGCGCGTCGCGGAAGCACGGATGGACATTCGAGTTCTTGCCTTCACCATGTTGGTGGCGCTGGCGACCGGAATTCTTTTCGGCCTCGCTCCGGCATTTTCCGCGCGCCACGTCACGCACGATGCGTTGAAAGAGGGCGGCCGCAGCGGAACGGCGGGTGTCGGGTCCCACCGGCTTCGCGGCGCGCTGGTGGTTGCGGAAGTGGCGCTGTCGTTGACGCTGCTGACCGGCGCAGGCTTGTTGATCCGAAGTTTTCTGAGGTTGCAGGAAGTCGACACCGGCTTCCGCGCGGACAACGTGCTCACCATGCGCATCGCCTTGCCGGGACAAAAATATTCCAGGCCCGAGCAGACACGGCTCTTCTACAAGCAATTGCTGGAACAGGTCCGCGGCCTTCCCGGCGTGGATGCGGCCGGCGCCATTACCGGGTTGCCGTTGAGCGGCACGGGCTGGTCCGGCACGACAACCGTCGACAGCCGGGCAGTGCAGCCGCAGGATTCCACGCCCGAGGCCGATCAGCGTCCCGTGACGCCCGGCTACTTCGAAGCATTGAATATTCCGCTGGTGCGCGGCCGCTATTTCGATCAGCGCGATACAACGGCGTCAGCCCCGGTGGCGATCATAGACGAGACCATGGCCAAGACCTATTGGCCGGGCGAAGATCCAATCGGAAAGCGCATCAAGCGCGGCGGCGGACGCTCCAGCAATCCCTGGCTGAGCATTGTCGGCGTGGTGAGGCACGTGCGCTACCGCACGCTCGAATCGCCTTCAAGAGTAGAGTTGTACTGGCCCTACGATCAGACGCCCTTCCCGCTCGGCACGATGAGCCTTGCGATTCATACCGCGTCGCAGGACCCGCGCGCTCTCGCCTCCGCGGTTCAGCGTCAGGTTCTGGCTCTGGATCCGGACCAGCCCGTGTATCGCATCCGCACGCTGCTGGAACTGGTGTCGGAATCGATGGCCCGCCGCAGGCTCTCGATG
>DATDHK010000108.1:0-5444 GCA_036521635.1 Bryobacteraceae bacterium
GACCGTTCCGATTGCGCGCATGCGTTCGCGGCGGGCGTGGATCGGGTGGCCGCATATCTTCGCGCCATCGCGCCGGAGTTCGCGCGGTCCGACGTTTACGCACAGGTGCTGCGCGCGCGCCTGTACGGTGAAAATATGGGAGTGCTGCCGCTGGACCGGGCGGCCGCCGCGCATGAGGCTGAACAGGCGGCCGGATTTCTTTTGGAGTCGGACGACGTGCGCATCGGCGGCGGATTTGGGTTCGGACGTAAGGGCGAAGAGCTGTTGCCGTTTGTGAATCCGGTGTCTACCGCGTTTTGCGTGCAAGCATTGACGCTGTGGGACGACCGAAAGAATAACACTTTTGAGGCTGGCTGGCAGGCGCTTTTGTAGATCATCTCAGGCCGTCGGCGAGATACAACTGAGCCACGGTCCGGTCGAACGAATACACATAGGATCGCTCGTCGGGTGTGTAGAACAATCGAAGTATGTTCTGGACGCCGGTAAGGTTGGTTGGGCCAACTTCAGCCCAAAGCCTGGTGTGGCCGGTGGCAACATCGATGCGGAAAATCTTCGCCGGAACGCGGCCGAAATCGCGCGCCAGGAGCGTTTGTCCATCTGAACTCCAGGCGACCGGGAAGAGGGGCTGCGTGGTGGCGATCGAGCGTTGTTCGCCGCTCTCCGTGCTGCGAACCACCAAGCCGGAGTCCCCGGCCGCGCCGGCGATCCACTTTCCGTCCGGCGAAATTTCCGCGTTGCGCAGATAAATGTCGGGTATGAGAGCGACTGGTTTGCCGCCGGCCACAGACTGCTGGTACAACCGTATGCCGCTCTTGGGCTCGCTGCCTGCCACCAACAGGCGCCGGCCATCCGGAAAATATCGCGCCCAGTGATATTCGATACCACCGCCGGATAGTTCGCGAGATTGTCCTTCTCCGACCGGCGCCAACTTGAGATGATGCCGGTCGGTTGGAATCAGAGTAACGGCGGACCGGCCATCGGGCGACAACGCCAGGGCATGGCCTTCGCCCAGACGCAAGGTGCTGCCGTCTTTCATGCGATGCAGGTAGACGGTCCAGTTGGGTCCGCCGGCGTCGCCGCTCTCGTCGAACAAGACCAGGTTTCCGTCGGCGGAAATATCTTCCACGCCGGTCCAGTCGAACCAGGAGAGATCGCGCTCCGTCGAGTCGCCGCCTACTCGTCCGGCCATCTCGACACGCTCGTCTTCGCGGGTGAGAAGCACGCGCCCGTCCTTCGAAATGTCCTGCAAGGTGAGCGATCCGGGAGTGCGCGCGAGCAGGCGTAATTTTCCTTCAAGAGTCGCGGCCCATAACGCTCGCGACCCTCCCACGCGGGCGGCGGTGAACCACACTTCTTTTCCGGATGCCGACCACGCCAGACCGCCGGCGCTTGCCCAACCGGCTGCCAAGGTGCGAACCGTTCCGTTGAGATCGGTCACCTTTATGTCGCCGCCATCGTCGCCGCGAACGGTGTGCTCGATAAAGGCGATGGAGTTGCCGTCGCGCGACACCTTGACACAGCCCACCAGACCGGCGGTCTTGTAGATAGGTTTCCCGAGCGGGAATTCGAGCTGCGACTGGCGTCCGTCGAAGCGGGCGGCTGCAATCTGTTTGCCGTCCGCCGCCCAATCCGAGCAGGTTACCCGGCTGGCAATGGCCAAGGGTGCGCCGCCGTTCAACGGGACTCGCGACAGAGTCGCGCCGGCGTTGTTGTTTTCCGAGAAGAGCAACAGCAATTCGCCGGACGGGGAGACTGCATTCAGGAAAGCTCCGTTGAAGCCGACTGTGCGGGTTTCGGGGCTGACCGAACTCGCCAGAAAGATTTGCCATGGCGCGGATTCCCACCTCGCGCTGTAGATGATGGTCTGACCGTCGGGCGTAAATCGCGCGCCGCCGACGGGGCCGCGGCGAAAGGTCATCTGTTGAAATTTGGGGGGCTCGGGGGCGGGACGCCGGACCGTCCACCAGAGGGCTGCGGCGGCGATCGCGATGACGAGTGCGAGTGGAATTATCCATCGCGGAGGAACTGGATGCTTTAGGACTGGGGCCGGGATCGGCGCCTCGGTTACTTCTTCGACTTGCGCTACGAAACGGTAGCCGGAACGGGCCAGGGTTTCCACGTAGCGCGGATTTTCCGCGGAGTCACCCAGTGTGAGGCGTAGGCGATTCGCGGCTGTGTTGAGTCCGCTGTCGAAATCGACGAAGGTGTCGCCGGCCCAGAGGCGCTGTTGCAGAACTTCCCTGCTTACCGGTTCGCCCGGGCGTTCGAGTAGGGCCACCAGAACTTGAAAGGGCTTGCCCTGCAACTTTACTTTTAGCCCGTGCTTCCACAATTCGCCCGTCTGCCGGTCCAGTTCAAATGGACCAAACTTGATGCGCCGCCCCATCGCAACTCCTTCGAGACCCTTTCCTACAGGATAGAGGAAAGCTGTGGGCGTGGCACGGAAATTTGAAGGATTATGGCGCCACTAATTCTTGCGCGTGCGGGTGCTGGCTCTGGGCGGCGTGCTCTTATGATGCGATGCGGTGCTGCGCGAGCGAACGGATCGCCCGGAGCTGCCGGAGCTGCCGGAACGTCCGGAGCTGCCGGAACGTCCGGAGCTCTTTTTCGTGCTCGCAAACGTCGGTGTGGCGGCTGTCAGTAAGGAAAATGCAAGTAAAGCTGGCAATAGGATTCTCATGCACAGGTAGTGTGAATCGGCCCGGAAAATTCGCCAATAAAATGTCAGCCGCGGTTGTGTGACGATTAAGGAATGTCCGCCATTAGCAATGCTCCCCCTAACATCGCAGTCGAGAGTCTGCCACCGGTTCCGCTCACTATCGAAGGCGCAAGCGTTCTACATCAGATGATGCGCGTGCGTTGGACGGCTTGGAAGGCGCTGGCCGGCGGGGAGCGCGCCAAGATCGTCGAGGAAGCTTCGGCGGCGCTGGCTGAAATGGAGAAGAACGCGAGCGGCGCTAGCGCTGCGTTTTCGCTGCTGGGGCATAAGGGCGATTTGATTTTGGTGCACTTCCGGCGGTCCTTCGATGAATTGAGCCAGGCGGAGCGGAGGCTGGCGCGGTTGAAGCTGTCGGACTACGTCGAAATAACCAGTTCCTATCTTTCCGTGGTGGAACTGGGCCTTTACGAATCGAGCGTCAAGACTTATAACGATCTCGCTGCGCGCGGCATTGTGCCGTTCTCGCCGGAGTGGAAGGCGGAAATCGAGGACGTGCTGGCGCGGCAACGCGAAGCCATGGCGCCCCGGTTGTTTCCCGAAATGCCGCCGCACAAATATCTGTGCTTTTATCCGATGGACCGCAAGCGTGGAGAAGATAAGAACTGGTATCAACTTCCCATGGCCGAGCGGCAGCGGCAGATGCACGAGCACGGGATGATCGGCCGGCGTTATGCGGGCGAGGTCAAGCAGATTATTTCCGGTTCCATTGGCTTCGACGATTGGGAGTGGGGCGTAGATTTGTTCGCCGACGATCCGCTGGTGTTCAAGAGATTGATTTACGAAATGCGCTTCGATGAAGTTAGCGCGGTGTATGCGTTGTTCGGGTCGTTCTTTATTGGCATTCGGTGTCCGGCGGCGGAGTTGGGTGGATATTTGTCGGTGTGACTTCCTGGCCGGTAGCGATCGTCTGCACCACTCTGGCAGTGAGTCGGATGGCCTTGAATACTACCGTTTGTTGTTTTTGGATTTTGTTGCCTGGCGGCTTTCGAAGGCGTGTTCCATCGACCGTATGGCGGCGGTACGATTCTGAATCGCGTTTTCGTACTTGGGATCCAGTTTGATGGCTTGATCGAAATCCGCGATGGCGCGCTGATAATCCCGCTGCCTGAAATAGGCGAATCCACGGGCGTTGTAGGCGCGGGAGAAATCCGGTTTCAAACGAATCGCTTCGGTCAGCGCGGCAATCGCTTCTGAAAGTTTTCCTTCCTGCGTGAGGGTGCGGCCTTGCTGGTCCAGTTGTTCGGCGGAGGCATTCGTTATGCGCGGCGCTCGGACAATCGGTGTCGGCGGCGGTGGGGGCGGCGCCGCAACCACCACCGGTTCCGGCGCGGGTGTCGGCTTTGGTTCCACAGGCTCAGGCGCGGCGGCGACTGGTTGCGAAGCCACAACCGGCTCGGTCTTCTTCGCCTCCGCTAATTTCAAGTCGGTTCGCTGAAGCACCTCGATCGCCTCCTCATAATTGGGACGCAACCGTACGGCTTGCGCGATGTCGCTTTGCGCCTTGGCATAGTCGCCAAGCAGGTAGTAAGCGCTGCCGCGCGCGAACCAGGCTTCCGGAAGATTTGGGTTCAGCTCGATGGCCTTGCTGCGGTCCGCGAGTCCTTTTTCGTGGAGCCCGATCTGATGGTACGATCCGCCGCGAGCGAGATAAGCCTCCGGCAATTCCGGCTGCAAGCGGACGGCCTCTTCGCGATCCTGCAGCGCTTCGTCGTGACGCCCCAGCTTCATTAGAGCGGCGGCGCGGGCCAGAAACAGATACGAATCCGTGGGCGTGATTTTGGCGGCTTCCGAAAAATCCACGATGGCGCGCTCATAGTCGCCCTTCTTCAAATAGGCTGCGCCGCGCAGCGTGTAAGCCTTTGCGTCTTTCGGACGGACGGCGAGCACCAGATCGAAATCCTTGATGGCCCGCGCGAAATCGCCGAGTTGTCCCCAGGCGAAACCACGGTCGAGATAAGCATCCGTGTAATCCACTTTCAGGCTGATGCTCTGGTCGTAATCTTCGATGGCGTCGCGGTATCGCCCAAGATTGGCGTAGGCGTTGGCGCGCTCTTTGATCGGTAGCGGATCGTCGAGACGCAGTTTGATTCCGGTGGTGTAGTCCGCAACCGCGGCATCGTTCTCCCCGAGCGCGGCATGGACGGCGGCGCGGCTGTTGAAGATGGCCGGCGTATCAAGGCCGAGTTCGATGGCGCGGCTGTAATCCGCCAGCGCCTTGCGTTCATCCTTCAAACGCCGCTGGATGTCGCCGCGAAGTTGATACCCCTCGGCGCTCGCCGGCTGCATTCGGAGGAATACGTCGGCGTCTTCCAGCGCATGCTTATTGTCGCCGAGGGCATAGCGGACTTTGCCGCGATGCTGGTAGGAGGGGGCCTCGGCCGGGTCGTTCAGGATCGATTCGGAGTAGGCCTTCTCAGCCTCTTTCCACTGGGAGATTCCTTCGTAGCGCAAGCCATCCTTGAAGGCTTTTTGGGCTTTCGGATTCGAGGCGGGCAGCGTGGTGGCAGCCGCGAGGCACAGGGCGAGCATAAAACAGCTACGCATGAAAACGTTTCCGAAATTCCAAGTTAGCACATGCGGAGAAAATCGTCCTCGTGCTCGAAATCGTGCTGGTGCCAAATTGCAGAAGTTAGCGTCAGACCGCTCCCTTACGGTCGCGGCTCGGAAAGGCTTACTGAGCCGCGACCGTGAGGGAGCGGTCTGGCCGCGTTTAGCACTCGAACTT
>DATDHK010000109.1:0-13841 GCA_036521635.1 Bryobacteraceae bacterium
GAAGCGTCCAGCGCCGGAAGCAGGCCGAACAAGAGTCCCGACAGCACCGAGATGGACAACGCCAGCCCGAACATCCTTACATCCACATGTATCTCCGCCGCGCGCGGCAAGTTCGCTGGGATCAGCGCGGCTAGCCCCGAAATTCCCCATACTGCGAAAACCCCGCCCAGTGCGCCGCCGACAAGCGCGAGCAGCATGCTTTCCGTCAGCAGTTGCCGGACCAGCCGGAACCGAGTGCCCCCCAGCGCCGCCCGAATGGCCAGTTCCTTGCGCCGCGCCGACGCTTTGGCCAGCAGGAAGCTCGCCATGTTCGCACAGGCGATCAGCAGCACCATCCCCACCGCCGCCAGGATCACCACCAGCATCAATTGCACGTTGCCCACGATCTCCTCCCGCAGTGGAAACACGTTGATGCTCATGTCCTCGTCGTTCGGATATTCCTGGATGAGCTGCCGCGCGATCGCGTTCAGATCTTCTTTGGCCTGCGGCCCCGTTACGCCCGGCTTCAAGCGGCCGAATACCCGCAGAAAGCTGATGGACGAGCGATTGTTGCGCTGGGGATCCGCATCCGGCGACAGCGGCACGATGATCTCGGTGAGTTGCGTCGGCAACACAAACTCGCTGGGCAGTACGCCGATAATCGTGTACGGTTCGCCGCCGAGAGTGATCTTGCGCCCGCAGATGTTTCCATCCGATCCGAACTGCCTCTGCCACAAACCATGCGTCAACACTGCGACCTTCGGCCGCCCGGGGATGTCGTCGTCAGCGGTCAGCGCCCGTCCGATCGCCGCGCGCACACCGAGCATCTGGAACAGGTTTCCAGTGGCCCTCAGGCCTTGCAGCCGGTGTGGCTCCGCCTCGCCGGTCAGATTAGCGCTGAACGTGCCGTAGGCGGCCAAATCTTCGACGGTGCGATTGCGCGCCCGATAGTCGATGAAATCTGGAATCCGGAATGGGTAACGATCGTAGTTGACGCGAACGCCCCAGATGCTCAGCAACCGGTTGGAGTCCGCAAATGGAAGCGGCCGCAAAAGCACCGCGTTCACCACGCTGAAGATCGCACTGTTGGCGCCAATGCCCAACGCCAGAGTCAGAATCGCGACTGCGGTGAAGACCGGGCTCTTCGCCATCGTCCGAAAGCTGTACCGTACATCTTGCAAGAGGCTGCTCATATGCGCATTCGATTCGTCGGACCCGTGCTGCGACTCATAGAATTTTGCGCTAAAAGAGGCATAAAACCGCTTGTTCGCGGCCATGCAAGTTGAGCCTGTGGGCCGCGACCGCTCCGTGATAGTATTCATCATGCTGAAGCGGAACCAAGCCGTTCTTCTTTCCGTCTTGGTGCTGTCCGGCATCAATCTCCTGAACTTTTACGACCGGCAGGTTCCCGGCGCCCTGGTAGAGCCGATGCGCCGGGAGTTCGGGTTGAACGATACGCAGATCGGACTCCTGGGCAGCGCGTTTATCTGGCTCTACGCCATCGTGGGCGTGCCGCTCGGCCGCATTGCCGACGTTTGGAGCCGAAAAAAACTGCTGGCCATGGGCGTAGCGGTTTGGTCCGCGCTCACCGCCCTGACGTTCTTCGCCGGCAGCTTCGGCTTTCTGCTCTTTACCCGGCTGGGCGTCGGCGTCGGTGAAGCGGTGTGCGCGCCTTCGGGCAGCAGTTGGCTGGGCGATTTGTTTCCCGCCAACCGCCGCGCCCGGGTTCTGGCGGTGTTCATGCTCGGAGTTCCGGTCGGCGGGGCATTAAGCTATTTCTTTAGCGGTCCGATCGCGCAGGCTTGGGGCTGGCGCGTCGCCATGGTGGTAGCGGCCGCTCCCGCCGTTTTGCTGCTGCCCGCGCTCATCTTCCTGACTGAGCCGGCGCGCGGAGCCTCGGAGAGCAATGCCGTGTCCGCCACAAAAACTTCCGCCTGGGCTGTCTTGAAAATTCCGACGCTGTGGTGGATCATATTGTCGGGCGCGTTTTTCAACTTCAACATGTACGCGCTCGGAACCTTCCTGCCGGCGTTTCTCAGCCGCGTGCATGGATACTCGCTGGCGCGATCCGGAATCGCCACCGGGTTTGTCTACCTGCTTGGCGGCGTTTGCGGCGGTCTCTTGGGAGGCTACCTGGGCGATCGTGTGGCCGGTACTCGCCGGAATGCACGGTTGCGAATGGCGGCGTTCATTTCTTTACTGAGCGCTCCGGTAGCATTTTTCGGGATCCTGCAACCGGCCGGGGCCGTGATGACCGCGCTGATTTGCCTGGCAATTACTTACGGGACCTTCAACACTTATTACGCCTTCGTTTACTCTTCGATTCAGGACATCGTGGCGCCGGACCAGCGGGGTTTCACCATGGCCGTCTATTTCATGGCCATGTACCTGTGCGGCGCTTCCTTCGGTCCCTTGCTGACCGGCAACCTGAGCGATCGCCTGGCCCGGCATGCCATGACGGCGGCGGGCGCTGACAAAATAACGGAAGTCTTCAAAGCTACCGGCCTCCAGCAAGCCATGCTGGTTCTTCCGATTCTGTCGCTCGCGCTTGCAACTGTGCTCTATTTCGCTTCTCGCACCATGAACGCGGACGCGCAGCGTCGCGATGCAAGAGCGTTGGCCATGGCCCAGGCCGTTTGACAGGAGAAGGCGCGACCACTCTGGATTGATAGCCTGGAGCTCAGCGCTTCCATGCCGCGATATGGACGTGCGGGGGAAGTTGCGCCCGCGCCAAATCCAAATCATCCCTGCTGATGGGAATTGTCACCGTCAACGGGCTCGCCGGCGACGGATAATTCTGCGTGAACACAATCTTGAGCGAACGAGCCACGTACGACATCGTCCACGATTCGTCGGCGAAGGAGCGCAGATCCGCCGCTTGTTTGGGATCGTCCGACGTCAAGAGCGCTTCCCGGATCACACGTTCACCCGAGGCGTAGGCGATTACGCCGATCACGTGCGGCTCCTTTAACCGCGCATCCTTCGCGTCGTCTTCAGGCACCTCCAAACCGGCGTAACGCTGGGTGAGCGTTTCCCGCGAAGTCGAAAATCCGAGGAGCGGCACGACCGTGTCGAACAGATGCCGGCCCGTGGCGCTCTGATGGACCGACCACCAGTTCACCTCTTCCGTACCGCGGGCAAACACCAGCAGCGCGTCATCCACGGTGCGGCATTCATTACCAGTCTGCGTCACCGAGTACAGCGGCTTCTGTTTCAAATCCGTGCCGAGAGGCCAGGCTTCGACGGTAGTGGTTGCCTCGAAACCAATGTCGCCGATGATGTATTTCGAACGCGACGTCTTGCGAAGAACCAGGAGGTCGTGAGCGGGCCGGCCGGCAAGTTTGGCGTCGATAAGTTCGTAAGCGACGTTCTGAATCCGGACCGTCGGTTCGTCTTTTTTGGGATCATAGCTGAACGAGGCCGCCGACTGATCCTGAACCGGTTTCGGGACGCCCTTCTCCTGCGCGGGCAGCAGTGACAGAAATCCGAGGAATACTGGAAACTTCCAACTTCGCCGCATGATCATTACAGTATACTGGCCGCATGTCCTGGCGAGCACCGGCTGTCCTTCTCTGGCTCGGCGCGCTGCTTGCGCCCGCGCAGCCCAACAATTATCTCTACCCGATTCGCGAGGGGAACAAATTCGGATTCATCGACCGCACCGGCGCCGTCGTCGTCGCTCCCAAGTATGCCGCCGTTGGCGAGATACAAGAGGGCAGGATTCGCGTCACCGAGGGACATCTGTCCGGCTCTATCGACCTCTCCGGCAAGATCGTGATCGATCCCAAGTACGACACCGCGGGCGAGTTTCGCGGTTCGCGCGCGGTGGTCTGGCAAGGCGACAAGTACGCGCTGATCGATCCATCCGGAAAGCCGATCGCCGAGATCCCGTATCGCGTGCTCGGCGAGTTTCACCAGGGGCTGTTGCGTGTCCAGGCCAATAACCGCGTTGACGCGGCTGGTAAAAAGCTGCCGACGACCTACGGATTTGTCGACGTCAACGGCAAAATCGCGATCCCGCCGCAATTCATGCGGGCCGGTGCGGGCCGGTGAATTTCCGGACGACCCCGCCGACCTGCCCGTGGGCGGTCCCGATCACGATCCAGAATACACGGCGTGCGTCGTTGTAGGGGGGCGCGTCATCACTTGCTCCACCAAACGGTCAAAGGGCAGGGTGTCGAATGGCAGCACTTGTAAATTTGGAGGTAATCGTTTCGTGATCATCTCACGATAGACGTCAGTTGAAAGTCCTTCTGAAATCTCTCGACTCATTCCTATCACAACGAAAATGTGTGCACGATTCCCCAGAAAGACGGTTGGGGCGTCAGCCAAAGCCGGCGCATACTGGGCGATTTCACCAGAATAGGATGTCGCCTGCTGGATGGCAGTCTCGGCATCGCGACTCAAGATTGCGACGTTCTTACGAGTGACCGTCACAATCTGCGAAGAGGGTTTCTTGAGCTCAATAACGCCGTAGTAGGGAACGGGGATCGTGTGCCTCGGGTAGAAGATAAAATCTGGTTCGGTTCGTCCTGGTCTACCGAGAGGCACAATGTCCGCTGGCTCAAGGCACGGGCCCGGCAACGATATTCGCTATCGGCGACAGGCAGAAAAGCGCCAGTTGCTTAACCTGACACACGGGGGTGTTCGCTGGAGTAACGCTTCGGCACGATGGTTACCCGCACCGGAATTCTGCTTCCATCCGGCCGCTCAAACTGCATCGTGTACTTACCTAAGAAGCCAGGCCCGGGCTGCCAAAAGAAGACTCCACCCTTCAAGGTGGAACCAGTCGGTAACGCCTGCGCCTCGCCTTCCACCAGCATGCTGCCAGTAACTGCCCCGAGATGCAGTTCAATGCGTCCCACTTCTTCCATCGTCACCGAGTAGAAGTCATCCACATCCGGTGCAACTGGTTCAGGTTCACCGTTGACGTTCAGCCCCTGCCGAAGTCGAACGCCCTGACCAGGAGCAGTTTCCGGAATTATGTCTTCCGGAGCCGCTACGCTGCCTCCACCGGTATTCAGCACATTGAAGTACCTGCTGCCCAGTCCTTCCCCGCGTCCCAGGTTATCGAACGCGTTCCAGGAAACAGTATGCACTCCGTTAGTCAGCTTAGTCGAGTCCAGGTAATAGTAGCCCACCGCGCCCATGCTATTCGCGTAGCCTGGGAACAAGCTCGCAATGTCGGATCGGAAATTATTGTAAACCGGGTGTCCCATTAACACCCCATCGATCACCACCGTGATGGTGGACCCATCAAGTGGTATCACGCCAGGCTGCGGCGTCAGCGCCCAGCCGAAGTTTACGAAAGAGGCGCCGGAGGCCGTGCCGCCCTGTCCCGGCGTATCGATAGTGCCGAACGGTTTCGACGCGTGCGCGTTGTCGGCTGTGATGGTCCTGGTTCCAAGATCCCCTTGGTTGCCTGCCTTGTCAAATGCAATCGCATGCAGCCTGTAAGTGCCGTTACCCGATGGCCCGAAACCGCTGGCATTCGGCAGTTGGTTAGTGAGCATCTGATAGCCCCAACCGGCCCGGTATTGAAAGGGATAAGCCGGGAACATCGCTTGCACGTCCGGGCGCGCATCGGATGAAAATGCCGCGGTCCCGATGAAGATCAGCTTGCCCTGAGGTTCACCCACCACCGGCTCGCGTAAAATATCCACGTGAGTGACTTCAATGTTGTCCAGCGCCCAGCCGGTGACTGGAATTGCGCCAACGACGCCCGTAGTGTTATTCAGCGGCGTATCGAAGCTGCCGAATGGCATTGCCGGCGCGACGCCGGCAATGTTCACCTGAATCACTTGCGGTGAGTTCAGTACTCCGCCGGCGGCCACTGTTACTGTGCCGCTTGCTCCCGGACCGTTGATGCTGATACGTATCGATCCGTTCCCGGTTCCGCTGGCAGGTATCGCAACGATGTTGGACGAATTGGTGGTAGCAGTCCAGGAGGCCGTACCACCGTTGAAAGCAATGGTGACGGTTTGTGGACTGGTGATGATAGAACCGGCCGCGGTTGTGCCGAAGTTGAGCGAGGTCCGGTTCACCGACATGAAAACCGAATTCACTGGCGCCGGTCCAATATTGAACGGCACGGAATTGGAAACTCCCGCGCCTGGCGAGGTGTTAATCGTATCCAGGTTCGCGCGGCCCGGTTGAGCAACATCGGCGGCGGTAATCAAAGCGGTGAGATGATTGCTGTCGACGATATTTGTCGAACGCGTTTGCCCGTTGACGCGCAGCTTGATGCCGGCCGCAAAATTTGTGCCGGTTACGCTGAGAGTGAAATCGGGATTGCCTGCATTGACGCTGCCGGGCGCTACCGACGTGATGGAGGGCTGCCGCGTAGCGGAGGCCAGCGGCGCCAAAATATCCCACATGCCGCGCCCGTGCGTGGCGGCTCGCAGAGTACGCGTCTTGCGGTGCAAGACCAGAGAAGTAACGACGACCCGCGGCAGGCCGTTTCCCAGAGTCGACCAGGTTGCGCCGGCATTAGTTGAAACCATCAGGCCCGCATCGGTTCCGATGTAAAGCGTGTCCGGTATATCGGGATCCACTACGAGCGTGTTCACGGGAATGTCCGCCAGACTGGCGCTGATGTCGTTCCAGTTTTGCCCGCCATTGGTGGTCTTGAACACGTGCCCCGTAATGCCCACTCCCAATGCAAAGCCCGAGAAGGTAACGTAGGCGGTTGCGGGATCGATCGGGTCCACCACGATCTGTGTGACCGAGCGTGTGGGCAAGCCTGAACCGCGGCTCGTCCACGAGGAATTCGTCCCCGCCAGAGCATTCGTGGTCATGAAGACCCTGCCATTCACGAAGCCTGCGTAGACGGTGTTTGGATCGCCGGGCGCGGGCGCAATGGTCTTGATGGTGGAACCCCCCGAAAGGTCCGGCGAGACCGGCAACCACTTTCCCGCGCCGTCCACGGTTTGCCAGACGCGATACGTTCCGAAATAAAGAACCTGCGGATTCGATGGATCGATGACCAGGGGAGGAATAAACTGGACATTGTCATTCTGGTTGATGCCGGATACAGCGCTGGACCACGCGCCGCCGCTGTTGATTGTTTTCCGAATGGCAATGTTCTGACACGCTGCATACGCAATGGTTGGGATAGCGGCATCGATAGCGGTGAACCCTCCGTCGCCGCAAGTGACGTCGTTCCAGTTCGCAGTGCCTCCGTAGCGCTGTGTTCCGTTGTCCTGCGCGCCCCCAAACGAGATGTTCGCATTGGATGGATGGATGGAAATGCCGGGATAAAACTGCGTAATGGAAAGAGTGTCGTTTAGCTCGGTCCAATTCACCTGATTCGCGGCATCCGTGATGTTCGTGGTACTGTACATGCCGCCGTCGTTGGCGACATATAGTTTGGTTCCATCATTCGTGAAGGCCAGGTAATGCTCGTCAACATGGATTTCCACGCCGTTGGGACCGAAGCTGGTTAGCGAGCTCCAGGCGCCGCCACCATTCAGCGTCCTGGCCATCGTCAAAGAACCGAACGCAAAGACAATATCCGGATTCTTCGGATGCACGCGAATGGTCATGTCATACCAGCACTGCCCCACGCCGGCGCAAATATTCGGAGCGTTCAGATTGCTCCAGGTGTTGCCGCTGTCGGTGGTTTTGTAGAGACCCAGCAGGCTGCCAAAATTCGCGCTGGAGGAATTCGAAATACCCACATAGAGCGTACTGGGCGTGGACGGGGCGATAGCAATTTCAATTCGACCCACGTTCGAGGTAGGCAGCGCACTCGATCCGGAGCCGGTGAGCTGCTGAAAGGTCTGACCGCCATCGGTGGACCGGAATACGCCATTCGACGCGCCGCCGTTGATGTTTCCAATGGCGGCATAAGCAATGTTGCCATTAGTGGGATCAAACAATGCGCCGGTGCCGACTCCGCCCTTTACTTGCGTCCAGGTGGCCGCGCCATCCGTCGATCTATAAATACCTATCCGGCTGGAAGCCAGCAGAATCTGGCTGTTCGAAGGACTGATGGCCAGCGCGCCGATCGTCGTGCGAACAAAAGGACCTACGATATTCGTCCAGCTTGCGCCGCCGTTCGTGGATTTCAAAATTCCAGCGCCATAGTAGCTGTCCTGCGCAAAATTCTCTTCGCCGGTGCCGACATAAACCGTGTCGGGATTGGTTGGATCGATCGCGATTGCCCCGCTAGCGAGCGAAGCCTGATCGTCGGTAAGAGGCTTCCAGTTGATTCCTCCGTCGGTGGTCTTCCAGACGCCGCCTTCAGCCGCGCCGATGTACACGACGTTGTTGTCCCGCGGATCGATGGCGATCGCGTTGACGCGTCCGGCGGTGACATAAATGGAACCCAAATCCGTTGGCTTGGGGCCGATGGATGTCCAGGTAAAGGCATCCAGCGTGGCGGCCAGGCCGCCGTCAATCGCGGCTGCCGCCGGCTGTTGATGACTCGCACGGACGGCCTGATCGATCCGCTTTATTTCCGCAATCGCGTTCAGCCGCGCTCCGGCTGGAATCTGGGTACGGGGGTAGGAACGCTGGCTGTAAAACCACTCGTCGCGCTCCCGCTGGTGATCGTCCTTCTCGCGCATTTGCGCAAAGGAGGGGATGCAAAATGCAATGGTAATCGCAAAAATGCAACGGTTCATACAAGCCCTCTTGGAGAGACTTTGTGGGAGTTTGTATTCTAGCAGGAGGTGGCGCCCTTTAGTCTTGTATAACGCTGATTAGGGGCCCACGAGTCAACCTCGATGGCATCAAAAGGTGCTTTCAGCGACCCAAGCTTGAGCCCGCTTGCGAAGATGTGCACAATGATCGGAACCGAAATCCCGTTTTACGCGTAGCAATATCGAGACGCAAAGGAAATTCGACGAATGAACCATCTTTGGCAGGATGTTCGGTACGGAATTCGAATGCTGTTGAGCAAGCCAGGGTTCACCGCGGCGGCGGTGATGGTGCTGGCCTTAGGAATCGGCGCCAATAGCGCTGTATTCAGTCTGGTCAATGCATTTCTGTTGAAACCAATTCACGTGCAGCAGCCTGAAGAACTGAGGGGCCTTTACAGCCGCGACACCAAACATCCCGATACGTACCGCGCGTTTTCATATCCAAATTATGTCGACATACGTGACAACAATCAGGCCTTTGTAAGCCTAGCGGCACTGAACCTCGCCGAAATTGGCATTCAGGAAGGCGACAAAACCCGGCGCGCATTTGCCGCCGTTGTATCCTCCAACTATTTTTCCATGCTCGGCGTACCGCTGCTGAGAGGCCGGTCCTTTTCGGCGGATGACGAGAAGCCGGGGGGCGAGTTGAGCGCCATCGTGAATTACTTATTCTGGGAGAGAAAGGGACAAGATCCGCAACTGGTGGGTAAGCCTGTGCGGATCAACGGCCATTTATTCACGATCGTAGGCGTCGCTCCCAAAGGATTCACCGGCACTACGGCGTTGATCAGTCCGGAGATTTTTGTGCCGCTTCGCGCCTACGGTATGGTGATGAACGATTTTGACGGTCACGTGAAACCGTTGGCCTCACGCGACAACAACGCATTGATGGTAATGGGCCGCCTGAAACCGGGTGTTACGACGCAGACGGCCAATGCGATTTTGACTGTGGCGGCATCGCAGATGGAGAAGGCGTATCCAGCGGAGAATAAGGACCAGACGCTGGTTGTCCGGCCCCTGGCGCGCATGGGATTCTCGACCAGCCCACAGACTGATGCCGCGCTACGGGTACCCGCAATTACGCTGCTATCGCTGGCCGCGGTGGTGTTGCTGATCGCCTCCTTGAACCTGGCAAATATGATGATGGCCAAAGGAACTGCGCGGCGCAAGGAAATCGCGATCCGGCTGGCCATTGGCGGCAGCCGCCGCCGCATTGTACGGCAGCTGGTCACGGAAGGATTGCTATTGGCGATTCTCGGCGGCGCCGCGGGACTGGTGCTTGCTTTCTGGAGCACCACGCTGTTGATTCAATCGCTTGCCGGGCTGGCTCCGGTGGATATTGTCTACGACGCTCGCCCGGACGTCCGGGTGCTGGCTTTCACGCTTTTGTTTTGCGCGTTGAGCACCGTGGTCTTCGGACTCTTTCCGGCCTGGAAGCTTTCGAAGTCGGACGTGTGGGTCGACCTCAAGGAAAATACCGGCGAGGATGTGGCAGGACGTAAGCGCCGCCTGTTTTCGCGCGGGAACATCCTGGTGATGGCGCAATTGTCCTTATCGCTGATGATGCTGACCGCCGCCGGCCTGTTTGTACACAGCGCGGTGCGAGCCTCGAACATCCAGCCAGGCTTCTCGCTGGAAAATGAGGTGCTGGCGGAAGTGGATGCCAGCTTGATCGCCTACGATGAGGCGCGTAGCCGCCAGCTCTATGGAAGGCTGAAGGACCGTCTGCGGAAGGTGCCGGGGGTACAATCGGTGGCCATCGCGGCGACAGTTCCGTTTGGATCTATGAGGCTGGGAAAGAGTATCGTACCCTCCGGCAGCGCGGTTTCGAAGGAGCACCCGGCACTCGAAGCACGATACAACATCGTAAGCGAAGATTATTTTCAGACGCTGGAGATTCCGGTCCTGCGCGGACGCCCGTTCACGGCGACGGAAAGCACGGCAGGGTCGAAGGGCGTGGCGATTATCGACAAGCGGGCGGCCGATAGACTTTGGCCCGGCGGGGATGCGCTAGGCCGGCACATCCGCGTGGACGGCGCGTTGAAGCAGGATCTGGAGGTGGTCGGCGTAGTAGGCGATGTTCTAGAAAACATCATCGGCGGGGGAAGTGAGCCTCATCTTTACGTACCCTTTGGACGGGAATATCAGGCAAACGTCCAGTTCCATCTCAAAGTGGCTGGGGGCGGGCCGGAAGCGCAGAAGCGAGCGCTGGAAACGATCGGGCGGGAGATTCTGGCCACCGATGAGCGGCTGCCGATACTCGCTTTAAAGACGATGCGTCGGCATCTGGAATCCGGCTTCGACATCTGGGTGGTTCGCACAGGCGCTCATATCTTGGAGACATTCGGCGCGGTGGCACTGCTGCTGGCGGTGATCGGCCTATACGCCCTCAATGCTTACACGGTGGCGCGCCGGACCCGCGAGATAGGCATTCGGATGGCCCTCGGCGCGGATGCCTCCTCGACGTTGCGCATGATTTTGGGCGAAGCGCTGCAGGTGACTACGGTTGGAATCGGAGTAGGATTGCTGCTTGCCATCGGAATGGGCCGAGTGGTGGCGGGCTTTCTCTATGACATACCGAACCTTGATCCGTTGGTCCTGGGAGCAGCGCCCGTGCTGATGGCGCTCGTTGCGTTGTCGGCCTGCTATGTGCCCGCCCGCAGAGCGGCACGTGTCGATCCGATGATTGCGCTCCGATACGAATGACACATTGCGGCCGAAACGTTCGCACAATGATCGTCAGATACGTCTTCAGATCCAGCGTAATCGCCGGTAGAAGCGGCACGCCGTCGCATACTGCTCCGCTCGTGCGCGGTTATGGCTGTAGACATGTCGGTTCTGCATCGCGGGCGGACCTCGGTGTGCCGCATTCTGGCAGCAAAGCCGTGAAAAAACCGAAGAAGGATCCGATCCGGGAAGACCGCATCCACAACCAAGCCATCGTGGACGCTTACGGGCCAGAAGAGCAAGCGATGAGCTGGTATTACTATCTCGACGACAAAATCCGATTCCCCTTCCAGGCCAAGTGCATCCTCCCAAAGTGGTCTCGCCGCTCCGCAAGGGAGACACTGTCGAAGTGCGGCGTATGGCGCCTGCTCCGCCGACATGCTCATGCTGATCCTTTGGCACGGGCGTAAGATGGCCGTCCCTCTTTCCCAACTGGCCGCCCTCAACCCCGACGAATCCACTGCCGAGGCGATTGGCGACTGGGCATTACTGGGTGGCGCAGGGCTACCTGTTCTGAGCTCATAACCGGCCTTCATCGTGCTCCCCTCCGCTAGAATTGAACAGGCACATGATCCAACGTCAGTCGAAATCGCAACCGAAGTGGACCGATGTTAAGGCCGAGCTCGCGAGTTTTGATCGCGCAGGATTACTAGGCCTGGTCCAGGATCTCTACGCTGCGCACCCGGATAACCGGACGTTTCTTCACACTCGTTTTGGCCTGGGCGAGGGTGGTCTGGAACCCTACAAGCAGACCATCGACCGATGGCTTTGGCCGGACGCTTTTCGCAAGCAAGATACCTCGGTTGCCAAAGCCAAGCAAGCCATTTCCAATTACAGAAAGGCCGTCGGCGATCCTGCCGGCCTGGCCGAGTTGATGGTCTTCTATTGCGAGCAAGCCGCCGGTTTTGCGAGCGACGTCGGCTATCAAGATGAAAGCTACTTCGATGCACTGGTGCGCATGTTTGAACAGTCTGTGGCGACCGCAAACACATTGCCGAACGACACTCGCGACGCGCTGATCGCCAGACTGGATCGGGTCCGGAGCATGAGTCACAAGTGCGGTTACGGCGTCGGAGACGACATGGACTCCATCCTCGCCAAGTACACCAAGCGCAAGGACCGTCCCTCCGAGCGCCGATAATCCTGATTCCAGCTCCGATATCACCCTTTACGCAGCCTGCCGGAAACTCACTTGAATTGGCTTCTCTCGTTATAGTGATGGTGGCCAGCTCAGGCGGTGAAGTTCGTTTGGGAGGCACTATCGGGACAGTATCAAAAGATTAAGACGACGACCTGTTTTGGACTTGCCGCCAGTTTTGACACAAACAGTTAAGACTCAAAATCCATTCAAAGGAGAATTGAGTCATGGGGTTGTCGCGTAGGTTGTTCACCAAGGAGTTCAAACTGGCCGCCGTCCGGCGGCTGGAGCAAGGGGTTTCGATCAGCGAGGCGGCGCGGGCGTTGGAGGTCAATCCCAACGTGCTGCACCGCTGGCGGCGAGAGTTCCGGACCGGACCAGGCAATGCGTTTCCTGGCAACGGAAAACAGCGCTGGGCCGAAGGCCGCATCGCTGAGTTGGAGCGCAAGGTCGGCCAGCAGGCCCTGGAAATCGATTTTTTGAAGGGCTGCTTGCAGCGCATCGAGGAACAGCGGATGCTGCAGGCGTTGACTGGAAATCCGCGGTCTACCGGAAGGTCGAGGAAGAAATGAAGGCCAACCGGGGACTGACGATCGAGCGCATGGTGGAGCTAGGCCGGGTTTCCCGGTCCGGCTTCTACCGCTTCGACAACAGCGCCGAAGCAAGGCCGGATTGCCACATGAATCTGCGCGATGCGATCCAACGGATTGCGCTGGAATGGCCCAGCTACGGACGGCCGCGGATCACCGCCCAGCTACGCCGCCAAGGCTGGACCGTGAATCCTAAACTGGTGTACCGGCTGATGCGTGAGGACAATCTGCTGTGCGTGCGGAAACGGAGGTTTGTCGTCACCACCGATTCCAACCACCCCCGCAAGGTCTATCCGAACCTGGCGCCGAACCTCATCCTGACGGCGACCGATCAGCTATGGAGGGCCGATATTACCTACATCCGGCTGCGCGACGAGTTCGTGTTCCTGGCGGTGATTCTGGACGCTTATTCGCGTCGGGTGATCGGCTGGGCCCTGGATCGCAACATGGAAGAGGAGTTGACCTTGACGGCGCTTCGCATGGCGCTGTCGCGCCGCGCCGTTCCAGCCGGGCTGGTGCATCATTCCGATCGCGGCTCGCAGTACGCCAGCAACGATTACACGGATCTGCTGAAAGCTAACGGCATCGACATCAGCATGTCGCGTAAAGGCAACCCGTGGGACAACGCGGCCTGCGAATCGTTCATGAAAACGCTGAAGTACGAAGAAGTACTGCGCAACGAATACCGGGATCTGGCCGAGGCACGTGCCTGCATCGCCGAGTTCCTGGAAAAAGTCTACAACCAGAAGCGGCTGCATTCCG
>DATDHK010000110.1:0-27626 GCA_036521635.1 Bryobacteraceae bacterium
GGAAAAGAACGGCGAGCCATTTCGCGTGGTGCGCGAACAGATTAATATCGGCATCGCAGTGGACGTTGCGGGCAAAGACGGCAGCCGGTCGCTGAAGGTGCCGAACATCAAGAATTCCGGCGAATTGGATTTCGCAAAGTACGTTCAGGCCTTCGACGATATTGTGGCGCGGGCGCGTGGGAACAAGCTGACGGTTCACGATTTCGAGGGCACTACTATTTCGCTGACGAATCCGGGCACGGTTGGCACGCTTGGATCGGTGCCGCGGCTGATGCCCGGACAAGGCGCAATTATCGCGACCGGCACCATCGACTATCCGGCGGAGTATCGCGGCGTCACCGAACAATTGCGCGCAGTGCTCGGACTCAGCAAGGTGATGACGGTCACCTGCACGTACGACCATCGCGTGATTCAAGGCGCGGAATCCGGTATGTTCCTGGGACGCTTGCAGGAATTGCTGGAGGGTAAAGAGGATTTCTACGAGGAAATTTTCGCCCACCTCAAGGTTCCGCACAAGCCGGTGCATTGGGAAACGGATCGGCCGGTGTCGCTGCCGGGCGGGCGCGGGTCGCAGCTTGACGAAGTGGCCAAGGAAGCGGCCGTGCTGCAACTCATCAATGCTTACCGCGTGCGTGGGCATCTGATCGCCGATTTCGATCCGCTTGGCTCCGAGCCTACTTACCATGCGGAACTCGATCCGGCTACTTATGGGCTGACGATTTGGGATCTCGACCGGGAATTTTTAACCGGCACTTTGATGTCCGACGACGACGAGCCTCAAAAGGTCGCCACGCTGCGCGAGATTCTCGAAACGTTGCGCCAGACGTACTGCGGAAAAATCGGATGCGAGTACATGAACATCCAGATTCCGGAGCAGAAGCGCTGGCTGCAACTTCAGATGGAGCCGACCGGCAACCGCTGGCCGTTGGACGATGCCACGCGGGTGCGCGCATTGCAGCGGGTGATTGAAGCCGAAGAGTTCGAACATTTTCTGCACACGCGTTTTATCGGGCACAAGCGCTTTTCGATCGAAGGCGCGGAATCGGCGATGGTGATCCTGGACGAAATTCTGGACCGCGCGGCCAATACGCACGTTCACGAGGCGGTTCTGGGGATGTCTCATCGCGGACGGCTCAACATGCTGGCGAACATCGTGGGCAAACCGGTGGTGCAGATTTTTTCGGAGTTCGAAGGGATCGATCCGACCAGCACGCAAGGCTCGGGCGACGTGAAATATCACTTGGGCGCGTGCGGCGTGCGGAAATCCACTGAGGGGCGGGAGATTATCGTTTCGATTGCTTTCAATCCGAGCCATCTGGAAGCGGTAGACCCGGTGGCCGAGGGATTGGTGCGGCCCAAGCAGGATCGGCTGGGCGATTCGAAGCGCGAGCGCGTGATTCCGATTCTGGTTCACGGCGATGCAGCGTTCGCGGGGCAGGGCGTGGTGGCCGAGACCCTGAATTTGTCGCAGCTCGAAGGCTACACAACCGGCGGGACGATTCACCTGGTGATCAATAATCAGATTGGATTCACGACGAATCCGAATGAAGCGCGGTCGACGCCGTATTCCACCGATGTCGCGCGCATGGTGCAGGCGCCGATCTTCCACGTCAACGGCGACGATCCGGACGCTTGCATTCGCGTCGCGCAGATGGCCTATGACTACCGGCAGCGTTTCAAGAAGGACGTGGTCATCGACATGTTCTGCTATCGCCGCCACGGGCATAATGAGGGCGACGATCCCAGCTACACGCAGCCGCTGCTTTACCGGAAAATCCGCGAGCATCCGTCCGTGGCGGTTCAGTATGCGGAGCGGCTGGTTCGCGAGGAGGTGGGCGGTGAGGAGCAAGCCGCCGAAATTCGCAAGGGCATTTCAACGCGATTGAATGAAGCGTACGACGCGGCGAAACAGAACAAGGAACGCTTCGAAGTTCAAGAGCTCAGCGCGGTGGATCCGGTGGAAATGATCCGGCCGAGTCCGCACACGGCCGTGGATCGCGCGACCATCGAGCGCGTGGTGGAACGCATCACGACGTTCCCGGCGGATTTCCACGTGCATCCGAAGCTGGAAGGCAGTTTATCGAAACGCCGCGAAATTCTGAACGGCGCGCCGATGGATTGGGCCACGGCGGAAACCATTGCGTACGGCAGCCTGGTGCTGGAAGGGACGCCTGTGCGGCTGAGCGGACAGGACAGCGGACGCGGCACTTTCAGCCAACGCCACCTGGAACTTTTCGACAGCGAAACCGGCGGCCGCTACGTTCCACTGCGGAATCTTTCGCCGGACCAGGCTCGCTTCGACGTCTTCGACAGCTCTTTGAGCGAGTATGCCGTGATGGGTTTCGAATTCGGCTACAGCGTGGCCGATCCGTTGACGTTGGTGCTGTGGGAAGCGCAGTTCGGCGACTTCGTGAATGGCGCGCAGATCATGATCGACCAGTTCGTCGCGAGCGCGGAATCGAAGTGGGGACAGCCCAGCGGACTGGTTTTATTGTTGCCGCACGGCTATGAAGGACAGGGGCCGGAGCACTCCAGCGCGCGCATCGAACGCTTCCTCCAGCTTTGCGCCGAGGACAATATGCAGGTGGTGAACGCCAGCACTCCGGCGCAATATTTTCACGTGTTGCGGCGTCAAATGCATGGGGGCGCGGACCGGCGCGGAGTGCGCAAGCCGCTCATTATTTTTACGCCGAAGCGCATGTTGCGGCATCCCAAGGCGGTGTCGAAGATCGACGATTTGATGAGTGGGGTGTTCCACGAAATGCTGGACGATGCTGCTGTGAGCGAGCCGGCGCGGGTGACGCGCGTGCTGATGTGCTCCGGTCAAATTTATTACGACTTGATGGCCGCGCGGGAAGAACGCAAGCTGCAGCACATTGCGATTTTGCGGATGGAGCAGATTTATCCGTTTCCGGCTAGCGGCGTGCGGGCGCTGTTGAATCGCTATCCTGGGGCGGGGGAAATCGTGTGGACGCAAGAGGAGCCGGCCAACATGGGGGCGTGGCGTTTCGTGCAGGAGCAGATGGCGCCTGTATTGGAAGGGACCAAGCGGGCACTGCGCTATGCGGGGAGGGTGGCGAGCGCTAGTCCGTCTACTGGGTCGTTGAAGAGGCATCAGCAAGAGTCGGCGGAGTTGATTGAAGAGGCGTTCGCGGTGGAACCGAAGACGCGGAGAAGGAAGCGATAAGCAGATGGCGCTTGTTCCTCCATATATTGAAACGCTGCGGCCGTACGAGGCCGGGCGTAGCATCGAGGAGATTCAGCGCGAATTTGGCGTCGAACGCGTTACCAAACTGGGGTCTAACGAAAATCCGCTGGGCGCCTCGCCGCTGGCGCTGAAGGCCATCGGGCGGTCGCTGGAGGGCATCCATTTTTATCCCAACGGCGGGCTGGGGCTGCGGCGGGTGCTGGCGGAACAGTTTGATTTGAAGATCGAGAACGTGATCGCCGGGAGCGGATCGGAAGGCATCATGTCCAACATCATTCGCACGTTTTTGTGCGATGAAGACGAGGTGCTTACCACCGACGCGGCGTTCATCGGATTTCAGGTTCTGGCGAAATCGCGCGGCGTGGCGTACCGGACTGTTCCTTACAAAAATTGGCATTACGACTTGCCGGCGCTGGCGGCGGCAATCAATCAGCGGACCAAAATCGTTTATCTGGCGAATCCGAACAACCCCACAGGGACCATTTTTTCGAAGCACGAGTTCGACGAGTTTTACCGGCATGTACCCGAGCGCTGCCTGATCATTCTGGATGAAGCGTATTTCGAGTACGCCAAGGACACTCCGCGCTATCCGGATTCGATGCACTACCGGTATGACAACGTCATTACGCTGCGAACATTTTCGAAGGTATACGGTTTGGCGGGCGTCCGCATCGGATATGGATTCGCGCACGAAGATCTGATCGCGAATTTGCTCAAAGTGAAGCTTCCGTTTGAACCGAGCAGCGTGGCCCAGGCGGCGGGAATCGGCGCGCTGGCGGACAAGGAATTTCTGCATCGCTCGCTGGAGCTGAACGCGCGCGGCCTCCAGTTTCTTAGCGGGGCATTGCGCGAAATGGGACTTGCGGTGGTGCCGTCGGAAGCGAACTTTGTCATGGTTGTGCTGGCGGGCGGCGATCAGGCGGCGCAGCTTACGCGCGAGCTGCTTATGCAAGGTGTTATTGTGCGGCCCCTGGCAAGTTTCGGCTTGCCGAATGCAATCCGAATTTCAACCGGAACGGACGAAGACAACCGGCGCTGTGTGGAAGCGCTGAGCAGCACGAGTATCAAGGAGGTTCTGTTGTCATGCAGCAAGTAGCGGAACAATCGGCGAACGAAAAGAACCAGACTGACTTTCTGCCGTTGAACGGCACGGATTTTGTGGAATTTTACGTGGGGAACGCGCGGCAGTCGGCGCATTATTACCGGTCCGCGTTTGGGATGAAGCTGGTGGCGTATCGGGGTCCGGAGACGGGCACGCGGGATCGCGCTTCCTACTTGTTGCAGCAGGACAAGATCCGGTTTGTGCTTACTACGCCGCTGCAGCCTGAAGGTCCGATTGCCGACCACATCAGGAAGCATGGCGACGGCGTTCGTGAAATCGCGTTGTGGGTGGACGATGCCGAGGCGGCCTATCGGGAGACCACCGCGCGCGGTGCGCTGGGGATTCTGGAGCCGGCCGTTTTGCAGGACGAGCAGGGCGAGGTGCGAATTTCCGCAATCGCGGCTTATGGCGATACGATCCACGGGTTCGTGGAACGCAAGAATTATCGCGGGGTCTTTTTTCCTGGATTCAAAGCTGTCGAAAGCGAAGACATTGTTGCGCGGCCCGTGGGGCTGAAATACATCGACCACATGGTTGGCAACGTTGGTTGGAATCAGATGGACACTTGGGTGAATTTTTACCGCGACGTCATGGGCTTTCAGCTTTACCAGCACTTCGACGACAACGACATCAGCACCGAATACTCCGCTTTGATGTCGAAGGTGATGGCCAATGGCAACGGGCGTGTCAAGTTTCCGATCAACGAGCCGGCGGTGGGTAAGCGGAAATCGCAGATCGAAGAGTATCTGGAGTTTTATCACGGTCCGGGTGTGCAACACATTGCGATGGCGACCGACGACATCATCGCGACGGTTTCGAAAATGCGGTCGCAGGGGGTCGATTTTTTACGGGTGCCCACGACTTATTACGAGACGCTGGAGGAGAGGGCAGGCAAGATTGACGAGCCGATCGATAAATTGGCCGAACTTGGCATTTTGGTGGATCGCGATGACGAGGGCTACATGCTTCAGATCTTCACTAAGCCGGTTTCCGACCGGCCGACGCTGTTTTTTGAAGTGATCCAGCGCAAGGGTAGCCGCAGCTTCGGCAAAGGAAATTTCAAGGCTCTGTTTGAAGCGATTGAGCGGGAGCAGGCGATTCGGGGGAATTTGTAGACCGGAGAAAGCTATCGTTTGGCGGATTTTGTTGCTGGACCTTTTAGTTCAGCGTCCAAGATTGGCTTTAGCGATTCCAGCGTGACCTGTCCGTTGTAGTGCTTGCCGTTGATGAAGAACGCGGGGGTGCCGTAGACGCCGACGGCTTCACCGTCCGCGACATCCTTCTTGATTATGGACTGATACTTGGTGGAAGCCAGGTCGTTTTTGAATCGCTCCATGTCGAGGCCAATCTGTTTCGCCCAGACTAGAATATTGTCGCGCGAGATCTTGCGGAAATTGGCGAACATCAGATCGTGCAGCTCCCAGAACTTGCCTTGCTCTTTGGCGGCCAGAGAGGCGGCCGCCGCCAACGGCGCATTGGGGTGCATGGATAGCGGGAATTGTTTGAAGATCAGCTTCACGTCGTTCGGGTAGGCCGCCATCAACGTGTAAATATCTTTCACCGCCAGCGAACAATACGGGCATTCAAAATCGGAGAATTCCACGATCGTGATACGGCCGTCGACCGGTCCTTTCACCGGCGAGCCATCGACGGGAATCGGCACCGGATCTTCGAGCAACTTTGGACGGTGCGCTTTGGGGGACGAATCCATCAACTTGCTGATCTCGATTGGCGATTTGCCGTCCTTCACGCCCTGAATCGCGATGGCGGCGAGCTGTTTGCTGTATGCGCAGTTGGGATCTTTGGCGATGCACTCGGCCACCTTCATGCCGCAGAGGCAGGAGCAGTCCTGCTCGCGCACCAGCTTGAGCACCGCGCGTTTTTGCACCGGCGACAGGCCCGAAAGGTCGATGGCGCCTAACGTTTCGCTGGTCTGCCAGGCGTTGGCGGCAGTGGGGGATTGGGCTGGCGAGGCAGCCACCGTCAGAAGAAGGCAAAACGCAGCAATATGAAAATGTCGCACTTTTATATTATTGCAGCCTCGAGAAAGCTCTGGAGATCGTGTTCGTTCACGCCCGGTTCGCCTGGGGCTACATTGTTCAGCTTGCCGGCCTTCATCCACTTTTCGAGCTCGTCGACGAGGCTGAACAGGTGATCGAACGAATCGACTACGAATAGCAAGGGCTGGTAATGATCGATTTCGAACGACTGATTGATGGCCCATTCCAGTTGAATCGGAAAGCGCTGCGCCTCGGGCGATTCGATGGCATGGGCGAGTTCGCCGTAGGAACTCAGCAAGCCGCTGCCGTACGCTTTGAGTCCGTCCGAGCCGCGCATCAAGCCGAATTCGATGGTGAACCAGAAAAATCGGGCCATCGCCTTGATGATGTTAGTCAGGCAATGGATCTGCGTCTCGCGGTCTCGAATTCCCGAGACCAGCTCCGCCGCGGTGTGCGCGCATTCGCCGAAACGCACCAATGTTTCAGCGAAATCCCGGTGGGTGTGCATGGGAACATGGCCGGCGATGTCGTGGAAGATATCCGGCTCAGGAAGATAGTCGAGTTTATCGGAGCGGCGGATAGTGATGGTGGTAGGAAACTCGCGGTTGCGAAGGCAATCGAAAAAAAGAAAAGCGGGGATGTAGCCGCTCACTGCCTTGGCTTGAAAACCAGTCAGCGGACCCAGGCATTTGTTGACGTCTTCCAGCCGGGGAATGCGATTCGGGTCGAAGCTCAGCGATTGGAGGCCATTCAGAAAATGTTCGTTGCCGTAGCGCTGCCAGCGGTGGAGCATGCGCTCGAAGAGCTTTAGCCAAGCGTCGTGATTTTCTTCCGAATACAGATGGTAGGGCTGGGTGATGTAGAGTTGGCCATCGCGCTGGGCCTGCTCTATGAAGGGCGACTCGGTGGTGGTGAGACCTGGCGCCGAGGTGAGGGATGACCAATTCATGGGGCCTCCAATTCGATTGTACACCACTTGCGCGTGGGTGCCCCCAGGTTTATTTGACCATATTAAATGGTCAGGTGTATTATGTAGGCATGAAGGAAATTACAATGCCGGTATCGGAATTCAAGGCAAAATGCCTGCGGCTACTCGAAGACGTTGAGGCCAAGGGAGACCGGATCGTTATCACGAAGCGCGGGCGGCCCATGGCGCAAGTGGCGCCGATCATTTCGCCGAAGGTCCGCCTGAGAGGGACTTGGAAAGGTTTGGTAGAGGTCAAAGGCGACATCGTCCATTTCTCGGATGACAGTTGGGAGGCCGATTCCGAGTGATTTCCTTCCTGCTCGATACGCATATTCTAGTCTGGTGGCGACTCGATTCGAAGCAGCTCAGTCGAGCGCAGGCGCACGTTCTCGACGATTTGGAGGAGGGGGGGAAACCTGCGGGCCTCAGCGCAATTTCGCTTCGAGAGCTGGCGAAGATGATTCAGCGCGGAAGACTGACAGTCGATATGCCGCTAGAAAGCTGGCTCGGCGGTATCGCTTCCCATCCGCTGCTGAAGATATTTCCGTTGACTCCGGAAATCGCCGCTGAAAGTGTTCGCCTTGGCGATAACTTCCCTGACGATCCAGCCGACCAGATCATTGCCGCCACCGCACGCCATCACGGCTTGAAGCTGCTCACATCCGACGATCGGATCCGCAAGTCGGGTAAAGTAGCAGTCGTCTAAACTCCTATACTGAACTTAGGAGCATAACCATGTATCCGCTGAAAAAAGGAAAGACTACCAGCCAGGCCCACGTCGGCATTCCGGAAGGGACTTATGAGGAAGAGCACGGACGCAAGGGATTCTACGGCAAATCGGCACACCTTTACCACGCGCATCCGCCCACCGGCTGGATTCGATTTGAGGGGAAACTGAGGCCGCATTGCTTCGACCTCAACCAGATGAAGCCGTCGGACCTGAACGATCCGGAGGGCATGCCGGCCGCGTTTCTGGGCAACGACGACGTTCGCGTCTGCGTCTCGCGACGCTCGGAACCGATGCCATTTTATTTTCGCAATGCGGATGGCGACGAGTTGTATTTCGTCCATCGCGGGGGCGGTAAAGTGGAGACGGATTTTGGGCCGCTGGATTTCGAAGCCGGCGATTACATCAACCTGCCGCGCGCGGTGACGTACCGCATCGTGCCCGAAACCCGCGATAATTTTTTCCTGATCATTCAATCCAAGAGCGAATTCGAACAGCCGGAGAAGGGCTTGCTCGGCCAGCATGCGCTCTACGATCCGGGCGCTATTGTGACGCCCGAACCCGCGCCGCTGCTGGACGACAACGCCGAGTGGGAAGTTCGCATTAAAGTGGACGACGAGATTTCGAAGGTTGTGTATCCGTTCAATCCGATGGACGTGGTGGGCTGGAAAGGCGACCTGACAGTCTGGAAAATAAACATGCGCGATATACGCCCGGTGATGAGCCATCGCGCGCATCTGCCGCCCAGCGCGCACACGACGTTCGTGACCGAAGGCGCGGTGGTTTGCAGTTTTCTGCCGCGTCCTCTGGAGCAGGATGAAGATGCGCTGCGGGTGCCCTTCTTCCATCGGAATACAGACTACGACGAGTTCATCTTCTATCACGACGGCGATTTCTTCAGCAAGGACAACATCAAGGCCGGCATGGCCACGCTGCATCCGCGCGGGATACATCATGGCCCGCATCCCAAGGCGCTGGCCAATCAGAAGAAGAAAACGCACACGGACGAGTACGCAGTGATGCTGGACGGATTGAATCCCATTCACGTGCTGCCTCCGGGCGAGGCGGTGGAGTGGAAGGAATACTGGATGAGTTGGATGGAGAAGAAGCCGGTGGAGACGCGCTAATTGGTCCTCGATCCGCGGGCCTCCAACTATCAGGACGTTTATAAGGTGCTCATTGGCGCGATCGTGCCGCGGCCGATTGCTTTTGTGTCGACTATCAGTCCGGAAGGTATTCTTAATCTCGCGCCCTTCAGCTTCTTCACCGCGGTGGGGGCGAATCCGCCGGTGATTTGTTTTTGTCCCACGCGACGATCCGGGACCGAGTCGTGCAAAGATACGCTACGCAATATTTCGGCGACGCGGGAGTTTGTGGTGAACGTGGTTTCAGAAGAAATCGCCGAGCAGATGAATATTACGTCCGGTGATTTCGCGGCCGACGTGGATGAATTCGAGGCTGCGGGACTCACGCCGATTCCGAGCGACCTGGTGAGGCCGCCGCGCGTCGCCGAGTCGCACGTTCACCTGGAATGCAAGCTGTACCTGACCATCGAAATCGGCGATCTGCCGGGCGCGGGCAGCCTGGTGATCGGCGAAGTGGTGCGCCTGCACGTTGACGATGCGTATGTGGACAACTTCAAGATCGATCCGGATAAGTTGCGGGCGATTGGCAGGATGGGCGGGCACAGTTATGCGCGGACGACGGACCGGTTCGAGATGATCCGGCCTAAGGTGTAGCGCTCAGGCCGGAGGCCGATTTTCAATCGGCGGCAGGTTACCAACCTGCCCCACACTTCTGTAGAGGATTTCTACTACGTTGCGGAGATATTGTTCATCGCTCAATTGCTCGACTACTTCGGGGGGGAATTCGACCAGGGAGCGGAAGTGAGCGGCTAGATCCGCGAAGAGTTGCAGTCGAGCCGAAGGTGCAAATTCGTCGCGGCGCAGCAAGGCTTCCAAGGCAACTGCGGCCGCACGCGGTGAAGTGCGCTGTCGAATGCGCGCTGCCAGATGACGATGCTCTAAAAGGGAATTGAATTTTCCTCCCAGCAACTGGTCCAGATTGGGTTGGGAAATTTCGGGATTTCTCACGACGATGGTGCTGGCCGCAAGGTCGCCCAGGCGTTGCGATCTGCGGCTTAGGAGGCACGCGACGCCGCCCACCAGGTACAGCACCGGCAGCGAGTCCACTACGCGCAGCAGATTGCGCACGGCAACCTGGCTGAATTCCAAACGCAGGGCCTGCTGATCCATCACACGCAGGCCCAGGACGCGCTTGCCTAATGTCTGTCCGCGCCAAAACCATTCGAGTGCGATTCCGTAGCCGATGGAAATTACGAAGTACGCGAGGATGTAGGTGGCTTGGGCCAGTTCGCGATTGATCATTCCGATGGAATTCAGGAGTTTGCCGAGGACCTCGGATGCCGCGCCGATACAGGCGATGTCGACGGACAAGGCCAGAAGCCGGCTCACCGGACCGGCCAGCGGCAGCGCGAACACGATTCCTTCGGGCGTCCGGAGTGGAAGCGCATTGGTGCGTGCGTTTCTCACCGGGCTGCTTTCTTCGCGGCGGCGCTTCCGGATCTGCTCAGAAAGATGGTGAGCGCCACCAGTTCCGTTACACCGAATGCAATTTTAAGCGCGTAGGGAATCACCGGCTGGTGATATTGCGATAGAAAAGATTCCACGATTCCCGCCCATATCAATAGGACTCCCGCGCCGAACATGATGGTCACCAGGTCGCTCGAAACTTCCCGCAGCCGCGCGCGACGGGTTTTCCGGCTGCCCCATCCGATGAGGGCGCCAGCTAGTAAAAATCCGGCCTGGCCGCCGAGCAGGATGGATGGAATCTCGACCGCGCCGTGCGGAAGCAGCCAGCCCAAGAGGAAGACCGATTGACCGGCATGCACATAATCCACGGCCACCGCGCCGAGAATCACTCCGTTATAAAAGAGCGCGATGGTTGTGCCGGCGCCCCAGGTGACGCCGAGCGCCATGGTGAAGATGGCCACTTTCGTGTTGTGGGTCATCAGGTCCGCCGCGAACGTGCCCTTGCGGCCCGCCAAGCGGTCTTTTTTTTCGGTCTCTTCCTTGCGAACGCGCTCCGCCGGATCGCCCCTCAATCCAGCAAACGGCATTACGATTTGCTTGGCATCCGGATCTATCCGGATTAAGACGCCGCCAAATAAACATCCGGCAATCGTCACCGCCACCGAGAGCCAGAAAGGTTTCAGCCGCCGCCGGAAGGCTTGCGGAAAGCTCTCGACAAACCAACGCCAGGGGCTCAGCTTATTTCGTTTCTCACGAGTTTCATGGATCTCGCCGTAGGCGCGCGCGACCAGTCCTTCCAAATATCGGCGGATCTCCGGTTCGCTGGCGAACGTTTCGATCTTGGCCAGGTCGGCTGAGGCGCGCTCGTATAATTCATGGAACTTCAGTAATTCCGGCAGCTCCATGCGATGCTCGGGATTTCGCTCGATGCGGTCGAGCGCGGATTCCAGTTCGGCCCAATGCTTGCGTTCGCCGGCCAGGAATTTCTTCAGGTCGATGATCATAAGAGTTGCCGCTGTTTTAGATCGAGGTAGATGGTTGCGAGCTCGGGGCCCAGCGTGTCGGCATCCAGCAGCGAGAAGCGCACGCCCTGGCTCGCCAGCACTTTGCCAAGCTCGCGCAGCTTGTTCCAGGAAATGTGACCGGCCAGTTTCTTATAGACGTCGTCCACGGCGTCGACCTGGGAATCTTCGAACAATGGCTGAGCTCCGGCGGGTCTCGTCATTCCCACCAGCAGCAGATGTTGACGGAGCAGTTTCAGATTCCGGACGAACGTTTCGGCGACAATCGGGTCGTCCAGCTCGGTGAGGAAAATTAGCAATGCGCGGCGCCTGAGCCGCAGACGCAGCAGGCTGAAGAGCTCTTCGAAGTCGGGCGTCACCGCGCGGGCGTGCAGCATGTAGAGTGCGTCACGGCAGGCGCTGTAGTGGGCTTTCCCGTTTCTGGCGCGAACGAATTTGTGGACGCGATCGCTGAAAGTGATGAGGCCGAACAGGTCGCCCTGTTTTTCGGCGGCGAGTGCAAGGAGCAATGAAGCGGTGACGTTGCGTTCGAGGATGGTAGCGTTGGGATCGTTGGGGACCGGGCGGGCGGTCAGGCGGGAGGCGTCCAGAACGATGTAGATCTCCTGCGTCCGTTCCACTTGAAACACGCGCGTGATGGGATGGCCGCGGCGGGCCGTGGCTTTCCAATCCACATCTTCGAAACTGTCGCCGGACGCGTATTCGCGCAGCTTCTCGAATTCTCTGCCCTTGCCGAGCTGGCGTTGCACATTCATTCCCAAGCGCCCGCGCTTGAAAAATGCCGGCGATTTCTTGCGCTCCGCGGCGAGGTTTGGATAGACGCGGATTTCGAGCTGTAGCGGAAGAGTTTTTCGGACGTCCCAGAGGCCGAGCGCGGAGGGCCGTTCAACGACGCATTGGGTGATGAAGTATTGGCCGCGCTTGAGTGGAGTGCATTCCCACTGTATGCGCGAAAATTCGGCGGCCGCGGGCAGCACTGTTCGCTGCTCTTCTTGCGGCGGGACGATTTCCGGCGGGAAGAGCAGGCCGATTCTTAGTGCGATTTCCTGCTGGGCCTCGTTGCGGATAATCAGGTCGATGACAGTTGTGCGATCTTTCCACATCCGTACCAGGGGACCGGTTTGTACGGAAATGTGGCGCACTCGCCGGGGGGCCAGGAATGCATCCGCTATGGCCGCTAGTCCGGCGGCGCCAATCAGTAAATAACCTAGCTCCTGCCAACCCGGCAGAACGGCGATCAGAGCGGCAGGTACGATCACCGCGCCGGCCAGCAGTAACAACCGAAAGCTTGGTACTAATTTCGCTGCGTTCATTCGTTTAAGATTACGAATCCAATACCGGGCGGATTACCAATCCGCCGCAGGCTACCAACCTGCCCGACATACTATCGTGGAACCGGGATGTCTCCTAAGATTTTCTGCACTACTTCGCCGGCGCCCAGGCCTTCGATTTCAAATTCGGGGCGCAGTATCAGGCGATGCTCTAACACCGGGAGGGCCATCGCCCGAATATCGTCGGGCGTTACGAAATCGCGTCCGGCGACGGCCGCATGCGCGCGGCCCGCCAGCAACAGAGCCTGGGTTGCGCGGGGGCCTGCGCCTACCAATACGCTCTCATGGGCGCGCGTTTTGCGGACCACGTCCACCAGGTAGGCGATCAATTCTTCGCGAATTACGACATCGTTCAAGCACAGCCGGAGCTCCACCAGATCCGCCGCTGCGACGCAGGGCTGGACGGCGCCGCGCTCCAGGGTCTGCTCCGGCGAATCCGTGCCCAGCATGCGTTGCGCCAGCGCAAGCTCGTCTTCACGCTCCGGCGATTGCATGACGATTTTCAGCATGAAGCGATCCTTCTGAGCTTCGGGCAGCGGATACGTCCCCTCGTACTCGATCGGATTCTGGGTGGCGAACACCGTGAAATTGGCCGGCAGCGGATGCGTGATGCGATCGATGGTGACCACGCGCTCCTGCATGGCCTGCAGCAGCGCCGACTGTGTCTTGGCGGGTGCGCGATTAATTTCGTCGGCCAGCAGGAAGCTCGTAAACACCGGCCCTTTCACCAGCGTGAACTCGTTCCGCTGAAGGTTGAACACGTTGGTTCCGGTGATGTCGGCGGGCATCAGATCGGGCGTGAATTGAATGCGCATGAACTCGCATCCCAGGACATGGGCCAGCGTCCGGGCCAACAGTGTTTTCGCGATTCCGGGGACGCCCTCTATCAGCGCGTGTTGACCGGTGAGGATGACTATGAGCGTTTGGTCCACCACTTCGTTCTGGCCAATGATCACCTTGCGCACTTCCCGCCGGACGCTCTCCAGCACCGCCGTCAGTTTTTCCAGGTTGGCATTCATCGATCGCTACGCTCCGTTAGTATTTTCGACATGTTGCGGTAGGTCTGGGCGGCGTCGCCCTCTTGGCGCGCCAGATTTCGCACACGCTCAAGTTTGACTGGTGAATAGTTTCGTCCGCCATGCTGTGAGTCTTCCCATTCTTTCAGGCAGAGTTGCAGCAGTTGCTTCTTGGGGACATTTCTTCGCAGCAGGTTGGCGAGGCCCGCGCTGATATCTTTTGCTTCCACGCTGTCGTTGGGATCGGATTGTGACCGCTCCCTTACGATCGCGGCTCGGAAGGAATCCGGAGGCAGAAAGCTGGTGGAGTTTTTCCAAATGAAAAGGGCTAGTAGAAGCAGCAGTGCGGCGGCCATGCCTTCCAGGCGATATTTGCGCGCTAGCGTCACGATGCCGCCGCTTTCCGCGATACCCAAATGATGTTCGTCGAAGACGACGCGGCGGTTGCCGCCAATGGTCCAGGCCAGTAGTTCGGTGTCACGATCGTCATCGGCCAGCGCCTCGTTGCTGAGTTCGTAGCAATTCGCCAGCAACACAATGACGCCGTTTCCAAACGGGAGTTCAAGCCGGTCCATCGTCTTGGTTTCGTACCGGAAATACAAAGCGGTTTGCTTCGGAGTACCGGCGGCGGCATCGTCCTCGTCTTCATTTGCCGGCTGCGTAATGTACCCAAACGCCACATGCCAGCGCTTCACGATTGCCGCAGCTTCGTGCACTTCCATTCGCTCAGAGGGCTTCGGCGCCGGCAGGCGCAGCAGCGGACGCATGGCGATCACAACCCGCGAGCCGCTCCGCGCAAGATCCTCAAATTCTTTGAGACGCTCTTCCGGCAAGGCTTCGAAGATGTGCGGCTCCTCGCCGAGAAAAAGCACGGTCACGTTTCCTTTCGGCGTTTTCTCGATCGGCAGATAGTTGCGGGCCGCGGACGCGCCGGGCAATTGCAGAATGCTTTCGTATAAAGCTTTGCTTCCCATGGGGTCGGCGCGTAAAGACGAATAGGGCGGATAGATGTCGCCGGCGGCGAAGCGCAATTCATACAGCTTCCAAAGGCCGTAGGAGAATCCGCCGGCCAGAGCCATCGCGAGAATCGCAAGACTTTTATTGCCCGGCCGCACAAGTCCTCAAGCGAACGAGATTGGATTCGAACTGCTCCACCGTGTTGAGATCCACATCATACATCCCGTACCATACGCGCTCGAATACGCCCATGTTTTGGGCAAATACGGCGAGCAGTTCAGGCTGAGCGCGCGCCTTGCGGCGAAGCTCGCGCGCATAATCCTGGTTCGATTTGCTGCGGTGGATTGCGATGAGGGAGCGGTCCGCCAGATTGGCGAGACCGGCGAGATAGAGCGCGCGTAGCGCGAGACGCCATTCCTGGCGGGACATGCAATCGCGGGCGAGCTGAAGCCACTCGTCGAGTGGATGCTGGTCCGCTTGCAGCTCGTCCGCGTTCAGATTGACCACTGGAATGGCGGTGGCGGCGGCGTGTATGACGACAACACGCTTGCGGTGACGCAGAGCCTGCCACAGCAACCAGCCGAGCACGATAGTTGCGCCCGCCAGCATCGCGTAGATCAGGGCGCGCAGCATGCCCGTGTTCACTCCCGCATTCCCGCTGGAGCCTGGCATGGCTTTGCGCAGTTGTTCTTCCAGCCATTTCATGAACTGTGCAAACCATCGGCCGATGCGGCGTACGAATTTTGTTATCGCTTCTACCGTACGCTGCGTGGTTCGGACAAACCAGTTGGGGCTGTCGGCGGACGGGCGCGTCTGGCGGGGCAGGCGCCAGGTGAATTCGGCGCGGTGAATCACGTTGTCGATGGCGTGGTCGAGGTCGGTTACCGAGATTTCGGGGGGTGAATTGTTTGGAGCTGGGGCTTGGGCAGCGGCCGGTGTCGCCAGGAAGATCAGGAACAACACAAGAAACCACGACACTTGCGTCAAGATACGGCCCCTACATCTCATTAGCGCAAGAACCTTGACAGGAGTTTTCGAACCTGGGCCGGCCGCTTTAGTTCGCATTCCCAAATGACAGCAACGCGCCATCCTTCCGCCTCAAGCGCCAGAGCATTAGCGGAATCGCGGGCGCTGTTGCGGGTGATTTTTGTCCTCCAGTAAACGGCATTTGATTTTGGCGCTCTGTTCCCTCGCGCGCAATCATGCCCGTGCCAAAAACATCCATGGACGAATACCACTTTGCGGAGCCTTGGAAACACCAGGTCGGGTTTACCTGGAAGGTCTTTTCGATGCAACCGAAACCGGTAACCCATTTGGTGGACGAGGCTGCGCACCGTTATTTCGGGCGCCGTATCGGTCCCCTTTACCGCCCTCATGATGCGGCTCCGCTCTTCGGGCGTTTCCTTCATCTGCGCAGTTCGATTTTCAGGCTGGGATCGGTCTCGAACTCTTCGACGATCTCGTTATACCGGTCTACCATATCCGTGACGGCGGTTTTGCGCCCTTCCGCGGCAAACTTACCTATCTCGTATAAGTTGAGCGCGACGAATTGCTCAATCTCGAAAATGTCGATGCGGTCGCCAAGCCCAACGTTCGCGGCGAGGCCTTCCGCCACCGTCAACCCGCGTTGCAACGTCACAAGCATTGGACGGCAGCCGTCATTCAGATTGTCGCGGCATTTCTCAATCACCGCTTCGCCGGGGGACGTGGTGACGTGAATCGCCACATCCCCGATGAAGAAGTCGCCGGCCCGGCCTCTCGGCGCGTCCGCCGTCGAGAAACTGTTGTGCACGACCATTTTCTTTCCCAAAGCGCACTCAAGTTTTGCGCCGACCAGATGTTGAAGCACCGCGCCGGCATAGTACATGCCGGGGGCGGTCTTCTGCCGCTCCACCGCCTGTGCGATCACATCGCGAACAACCGTTCGAAGGCTTCGCGCGGCATCCAGTCTGATTCGGAAAGGCTTGCCCGCAAAGAATTCGTGAACCCTCTCGATCCAAAATCTCTCGACCGCATCCAGATCAACCTTGCCTCCCATCCCATTTAGGAAGGCGACATACTCGCGCATATTGTTGAGACTGCCGCGCGAGGTGCGGCCTCCTTCCGACGCCAGCACTCGCGCGATGCCGTGCCGCTTCAGAATCGCCTGCACCGCGCCTTTCCCCAAGCCGAGAACCTGGCCCCCGCCTTCCGTCAACAACTTGGCGGGATCGAGAGGCAGGCCCATCTTCTTAGCGTGTTGCGTCAGCACCAGGGCGACCGACAACGGACCTTTTCCCCGAAAAGCCTTTTCGGTTGTGAACGCAATCAGTTCTCGTTGGAGGCCCGACGCCATATTCTAAGCCGCTTCTTCACCGCGCCTCGCGCCGCCTAATAGTATCGGCTCGAAAATGTGACCAGCCAGGAAGCGGACGACGGGCACCACAACCCCATCCCCGGAAAGATGATATGCCTCGTTGTAGTTCTCCGGCAGTTGGTAGCTCTCAGGTAGCCCCATCAGCCTCGCCGCCTCGCGGGGCGACAGCAGACGCGAACGAACAGTGTCTCCTTCCACCAGCATTATGGACTGCCGGCTCGAACCGCCTGCCGGCGTTCGGAGACACCCGGCCACATCATCAAAGCGGATTTCCGCGCGCTGCGCTCGCTTGCCGTACTCGTCGTGGCGCGTCCGCCGGTAGATGCCCCCAACCATCCGTTGCCCCATCCTCTTGGCTTGCTCGACTTTCTGACGGTTGATCGGACTCATCATCGCCAGCAGCCGCCCGGTCTCGGCGGCACTGTGCCAGGGGACGCCCCGTGGTTCGTCCTCGATGATATCCGCAAACTTTGTCTCGCGCGGCGCCGGCGCCGGCAGATTCCACCATACCCAGGCTTCCTTAGCTTCCTGAGACAACTTTTCAAAGGCGCAGATAAGATTTTCACGATGCCAGATTGGATTGGGCGCTCCCTTTGTGAGGGCTTCGGGGATGGCTCGATCCTTGTAAACAGCCACGATGAAAAGCCTCGGCCGCGACTGCGGCACAAAATGCGCAGCATCCACAACGAAGGCCCCGAAACGGTACCCGCACTCCACGAAAGCGGCGCCGATCGCCGCGAAATCTCTTCCCTCGTGCGCCGTGAGAGCGCCGCATACATTTTCAAGCACAATTAGCGAGGGAGCGCGCTTTTCCTCTGCGAGCAACCTCATCAGATTCCAATAAGACCAGAACGTTCCCGATCGTTTGCCTTTCAAACCAACGTAAGATCCCGCCAAGGACAAGTCTTGGCAAGGAAAGGAAGCCCACGCAAGATCGGCATGGCCCGGTGCATCCGCAGTCGTGAGAGCGGCGACATCGGCGATCTTCAGCCGATCGCTCCCCCAGTTCCTGGCGTAGCTGGCGCCTTTCTTGGCGTCGATCTCGTTCGCAAGGAGGCACTCCCACCGTTCGCCAAGACCGGCCCGGGCCATCCCTCCCCCCGCGAAGAATTCATAAAACGATGGCATCGCGTTACGCCTGTTCTTTGAAAAGCGGCCATTTGTCCGCTATGTACTTCTCGGCCGCATCGCGCACCACCCAAGCCAGCGACACCTTCTTTTCTTTTGCGATGACCTCGAGTGTTTCGTAAACTTCAGGCGGAAAACTAATCGAGGCGCGGACAGCCGCTGCACTCTGCGTATTCATCTTTTTTCCATCTCCTCTTTTTGCATTCGTCATGGGAGCGCTATGCCTCACCACATTACACCATATCGGTGAAGGTTGAAAAGCCTTAATGTAGCGTTGGAGATGCGGCTGTGAAGATGCGGTTGGCATTTGTTGGAGTTGCTAAGAAAATCAAGAACAACACGGCCAGGAATGTCTGTGCTACTTTCAATTCCGCGCGGAGGTCTTCGCCGGTTTCCATGGATTCGGAGTAGAAATAGCGCAGGAGGTATACTGCCTTCGCCAGTGGATTGATGGCGAGATAGGTCAGGCCCGCCGTCACTACCACGAACGTTGTGTTGAGAGTCGCGAGGCCGCTCCGCGTGAAGACGGTTTCGACGCCCAGCAACATTTTCAGGAGGTACGGGACTATTAAAATCATTGCGCCAATATTCAGGAAGGCCAGCACGTTCAGCATCGCCAGGATCGCGAGCATGATCCAGTTCTGCTGCTGCCACTTGGCGGACTGTTTCCTGGCGGCGCGGATGGCTTGCCGCAGACTTTCGCAGTCATGCCCGGGTACGGCCATTAACGCCTGGTAAAAGGCATAAGCGCCGGCAAACGGAAGGACTATCAACGCCGTCACGGGCAGCAAAAACAGTTTGGTGGGCTGAAGAGCGAACTGCACGAATCCGAGGCGCCAGGATTCGCTCCAGAATCGCGCCGGGCGAGGGGCGCCGGAAAGTTCCGAGCGAAGCTGCCGCACAAATATGGCCTGCCAGTAAATCATCCAACAGTAGAGCAGGGCCAGCCCGAGAGACGCGGGCGCGCAGTGGTCGAATGCGAAGGAGTTCTGGCTCATGTCCGCCCAGAAGAACAGGAACGCGAGAACGAACGGCGCCGATCCGGCGTAATAGGCCGCGATCACCGATGCGGGAGCGCGGCGCAAGAGATAGACGGCCTCTTCGTAGAGCTCGATGGGATTTTTCTCCCGCCGTTTCACTTCGACTCCCACACCGTGCCGTCGTGAACGGCCGACGGAATCAGCAATAGAGTCCGGCCGATGGTGTAGAAAAACAGCCAGGCCGTCAGGACTCCCGCCACCGTGAGCAATGCGCGAAGCACACGGCGCGCGCCGCCCAGACGCGCGGCTTGGCCGGCGACGATGGTCTTCAAGCACTCGACGCAAAGAACGCGATCGTCATGTTCGGTGACGCACTCGCGGCAGAAATACCGGCGGCAGATGGGGCAACGGCAGGCAGCCTCGCGAAACTCGTGATAGAAACAGCGCTGATGAATGGCGTTGGGAATGGTCATGTCCCATCCGCCTGAATGTCCGGATTTTCAGAAATGACCAACGGCGGAGGAGTGTGGGTGGTGCGTTGGTGCAACCACAGGAGTATGAGACCGATGCATCCCAGGACCAGGAACCAGGTGAGGTCGGCCAGACGTACAATTTTGAACGCGGGATGATTGATGATCGCCTGCGTGTTTCCAGCCTTTTGACCTTTCGACGCCAGTTGAATGCCTATGTACATGCTGACGGCGAAATTTGCGATCCCGTTCAAGGGGTACAACACCAGAGTGCAAATGACGACCCAGCATACGCCCCGCGACATGTCGCTTCGATGCTGCTTGAACACCGCCAGAATCGCGAGCAACAGCGTTGCCGCACTGGCCGCTCCGGAGACGACGCTGAGCGGCGTCGAGTAAAAATCCATGAACCAAATAGCAGCGCTCAGGGCGGCATGGAAGAGCATCAATGCGAAAAGAGTCCAGTGCAACTGGCCGCCATAATGCGAAATTGCCGGGAGAGCGGCGGGGCTGACGGCCGTTCCGGAGGCGAGTTGCGCGTCCAGTGTCTCGCGGCTCAACGGGCCTTGAATTTTTTCAATCTCCAACAGCACCATCGCGACCGCCTTTCGAGCCGCGCGCAAATGACGAATTGCCGGAAGTTTGTCCGTGCCGACGGACGTCTTTAAATAGCAAGAGCAGTTTGGGACTCGCCAGCCAAAATAAAACACGAGGAGGGCCAGCAAGCCGCACAGAGTTCCCCAGACCGGATGGCGGGAATACACCAACAGTCCGCCCAGGAAGGCGAAAGAGATGGCGGCCGCATACCAATAGAAAGCCGCCGTGCCGGGCAATTCCGTGAGGACCAAAGCCTGGATGTCGGCGAAATAGTAGCGCCGGTATTGTTCCGAAAATGGATTCGCGCGAACACGCAGCAGATGGTCCGATTGCATCCAAAGCGAGTGACGGATGAGCAAGCCGGACCGGCTTGGCAAACGGCGATACTTTTGCGCTGGGATCATCGGCGAGTCGTCAGAAGGTGGATCAGAAACGCCGCCAGCCAGATCCAGCCTGCAATTTCGACGACGGCGAACAGCACGGCCAGATAAAAGCGGACCTTGGTTCGAGGCAGCACGCTGGAAGGCTTGCGCCAGTCGCGCGCGGCCAGGTATAAGCTCATCGGCGCCGTGACAATGGTGGGCCAAATCAGAACGGCCGGAAGCGTGGCGAGCGCGAGCGCCATGTTGTCATGGAGCGGGCGGCTGGCATCGAGGTTTGAAAGTTGTCCCTTCTGCCGGTGCGCCTCGATGCAGCCGGGGCACCAATTCTGGCCCAGGAAGTCCACCTGGCAGAGCGCGCAGAGGAATCGTCCGCATTGATCGCATGGAACGGCGGCGCGCTTGCGGGGGTGATAATAGCAACTCGCTTCGCCTTCCGCTACTATCGCCGCGGCGCCGGCGGCCCGATCGATTTTGGAAAACAGCGCGGGGAAGACATACGCGGAATGCGGCGCGCGGCAGACGGTGCAAAACGCATGCTCGCGATTCCAATCTTCGAACGGAATGGCGGCGCCGCACTTCGAGCAGACCAGCGTCTCAGAAGCAAGCGGCATGCGGTTACTTCTTGATCACGCGCGTGTCGCAGATACGGTCGTGCAGGGACCGCTTCTCTTCATCGAGCCCGGCCATTATGTAGCCGATCAAAAGAATGAAGCTGCTCAGGTATTTCGCAAAGTGCCGGCCCAGGGAGCGCTGATAAGAAACCTTAGAGCCATCGCCATTCACCACCAGCAGGCTGCACGCCATTTTTCCAAGAGTCGCGCCAAAGCGCCCTACCATCCAGATTTCATATATCGCGGAAACGATCAGATTGAACAGCGCCCAGGCGCCTTCCAGGGCCAAGAGCTGCATCAGGTCCGCTTGCGAACGTCCTATATTCGAGAAATCGATTTTAAAGAAGAGCATCGAGATGGCGAAAAAAATCATGCCCACGATATAGAGCGCGATGCCATCCACAATTACGGCCACGAAACGAATCCAGAAACCGGCATAACGCACCGCGCCGGCGGGCTGCAGGCCCTCTCGCAGCTTCTGCGTGAATGCGGGCTTGCACGCGGCGCACACCAGCGAAGTTCCAAAAGCGGCGAGTTCATCCGGCGGATAGGGCTTGCCGCACTCCGAGCAATAACGTACGGTTGCGCCATCTGCCGTAATTACGGGAGGCGGAAGCGGCTGCGCGGGGCGAATAGTTTGGTATTTTTGCCAGGCGGGAAGGCCGGGCCGCCAGACCAAAGTCTCGTCGCGAATTACGCCCGCTCCTACAAGCGCGTCAAAGGACACTTCGTCGATGGGGCCGATCTGTTGGCCGGCGTTGCCGTAATACCAGTCCATGGGAATTGAAAGTCTAGTTTAATTCAAATGGGCTTGGGTTTGTGGCCGGCGGTTCGGATGTTACGGCTTCTTGATCCAGGCGATCGCTGCGTCGAGCGCGGGATCTTTGCCTGCCAGCAAGGCTTCTCGGGTGATTGGCGTTTCAACATCCGGCGTCACGCCCAGGCCCTCCAGCGGCTTTCCGCCCTCGGAAAGATAGTTGGCGATGGCGTACTGGAATCCGTCGCCGTTGGGGAGCATTTCGAAGACCGACGGCAACGCGGCCGCGGCGGTGCGGGTACCGAAAATCCGGGCGCGCTTCAGATCTTTCAGCCCTCCGGCGAGGATCTCGGACGTCGAGGCAGACGAGCCGTCCACCAGGATCGCCAGCGGTCCGGAGAATGTGTTCGCGCGCGGGTTGATCACGAATTTGAGCGTTGTATCGCGCATGTAGAGCGTGCCCAGCCGCTGGTCCGGCTGATCGATAAACCATCCCGCCATGCCCATGGCCATGGCTCCGATGCCGCCGGGATTGCCGCGCAGATCGATCACAAAGCCGTCGCACTTCATGCACGATTGAACGGCCTCGCCAAACAAATTCATCACGCGCACGGGATCGAGAAACATGTTGAAACTTACATAGCCGATGTTGCCGCCGCCCACGCGCGACGAATCGATCCAGACGTGTTCCGGAAAAAGATAGCCGAACTTTACTAGCGTGCCGCGCGGCTTCGCTTGTACCAGAGTTTTAGAAACGCGCTGGTTGGCGCCATCGATGAATTCGACTACCGTGGATTCGCCGGGCTTGCCTTCCAAGCGCGCCATGACGGACCGTTGCTTCATTCGATCGCGCAGCGTGGATTTCTTCTGGGCTTCGTCGATCTTGGCGATTACCGGCTCCAGGTCCGTCGCGCCAATCTTCACGATCTGCCAGCCGGGTTTCACGCCTTCTCTAGCGGCGGATGAACCCACGTCAACGCTAGTCACCAGCGCTTGCAAGCCGACTACGCGAACGTCGATGCCGGTGGTGTTTTCCCCTTGTCCAAATGAGCCATTCACGTCCTTGTAGAGATCGGCGGGAACAATGCCGAAATGCGTCTGGTGCAGGCGCTCGAGCATTTTTGTCATGACCGCGCGGGCTGCGTCCATGGAGTCGGCTTTTTCGATGGCGGGGCGAAATTCTTCGTGGATGGCCTGCCAGTCGAGACCGGCGGGTTTAGTTTCCCAATGCTTGTCGCGGATGGCGGTCCAGACGTATTCGAAGGAGTCGATGTTTTGCTGGCGCTCCCTGGGAGTGAGGGCCAACGCTGCTGTGGCGAAGAGGGCGGACGCCAGAAAAGCTGCGATGTATCTTGGGATTATTCGGCTAGTGAGTTGCATTTTTTTCCGTGGATAGCTGCTTTAGGTAGTTTTGTTCCGAGCTATCGATGAAATCGCGATAGCCCTGCGGATCGATGAAGGGGTTGGGCTTTGCTCCGGCCTTGAAGCGCGCAAGCTTGTCGTCCATGCCGAAATAGTTGCCGTGCGCTCCAAGGAACACGTCGCACGGCAGCGATCGCAGGATGCCCCAGGTGCGCGCGTAGTCTTCGACGATGGATGGGTATTTCGGATTGTTCAACAACTTCACTCCCGGATTGATGCCGGTCCCGCCGACGACTACGACATTCAGTTTCTTGCCGCCGTCTTGAACGACGGTGGTCCAGGTGGTGCAGCCTTTCGTGTGACCGGGAGTGTGGTGGGCCACTAGAGTTGTGCCGCCCAGCGCGACGGTGTCGCCATCATGCAAAACACGATCCACTTTGCAGGGCTTCCAGGACATTTCACCGTCAAACCGGAAGTCGCCTTTGCCGCCATTCGCGATGATGTCGTCGTCTCCCTGCATTACCAGGACGCGTGCGCCGGTCAGTTCCTTTACTAAAAAGTTGCCGGCGGAATGGTCGTTGTGGGCCTGGCTGGAGAGCAGGTATTTGATATCGCGGAAATGGAAGCCCAGCTTTTCAATACTCGCGCGGACCAGGGGAACGCTTTCTTCGTAATCGCTGTTCAGCAGGATGCTGCCTTCGGGCGTGACGAACAGGTACGAAGCCAGGAAGTTGGTGCCGACGTAATACACGTTGCCGGCGATTCGATAGGGCTCGATGGGTTGGTTCCAGGAGAGATTGACGCCATTTTTTTGCGCGAGCAGCGGAACCAGAAACAACGCAGGCAGAAGCGCCCGTGGCAGGCGGCGAGTCATTCTTTATCGAGGACCTTTGCGCCGAGTGCGCCGCCGAGCATGGGCAGCGCGGTGAGAATCACAAACAGCGTCAGCAGTCCGCCGCCGATCAACGCGGCGAATGAGGCCGGATCCTGCAGGAGTTTCGTCACTTCGTCAATTTGATCGCTCCGCAGATGGAATGGTCCTTGATACTCGCGGATCTGAGCCACGATGGGTTTCTGCGTGGAGACGGCAGCCATGCTCAGAGTGAGGAAAGCGGCAATAATACCAAATGAAAAAATGCCTGTGATCCAACCCATGCGTGCACCGCTGCGGATGCTGAGAGAATGGCCGGTACGGCGGCAATAGCTGTACACCGCCAAAAAACCGGCAAGAAACGCGATCAGCGAAGGGACAAACGGGATGGGCAGCAGGAACATGAACGGGACGAAGAGAATCAGGGCGACAAAAAACCCGGTACGCACCGCGAGCCGATTGTGAAAACTGATTTCAGGCGGCGGGGGCGCGGCAACCACTGGTACGACGGGCAAAGGCGGCGGTACAGGGGTGTCTTCCACCAAGCCCGGATAATCGTATTGGGGCTTTCCACACTTGTGGCAGAATCGCGCGTCCGGCGGTAACTGCACGCCGCAGGTACAAAAATCAGGCACTACCTAAGTTTGCCATCATCGGCACTCTTTGTGCACGGCCTGTATGGCGCGCTCGAGTCCATCGCGGTGCACTACGATGCTGATGGTCAATTCGCTGGACCCTTGGGCGATGGCGATGATGTTCACCTTCTGTTCGGAGATGGCGCTGAATATACGGCCCGCCAAGCCCGGCGTTCCGTGCATGCCCTCGCCCACCACCGCCAGCAGGCCGACGTTTTCGTCCACTTCGATGGGTTTCAAGTATCCGTGGGTGAGCTCCAGTGCGAGGTCGGATTCGAGAGATTTCATGGCGGCGGACAGTTCTTCCTTACGCACCAGGAAACAAAAACTTTGGCGATAGCTGGAACTGGTGAGCGCCAGGACTTCGGCGTTGGCGTCGGCCAGCGCTTCCAGGGCGCGCGCCATCAAGCGCGTACTGCTCACCGCGGAACTGGCGGGCTCGAGTGAGATAAGCGCCACGTCCGCCATGGAGGTCACGGCGCGGGGGCCGGGCGGGGTTTCAACAGTGGAGATGATGCGGGTGCCGGGATGTTCCAAGTGAAAACTATTCTTGCTCCAGATAGGAATCTGGTGCTCGATGAGCGGGGCAAGCGTGCGCGGGTGCAAAACCTTTGCGCCGTTATACGCGAGTTCGGCGGCTTCGCTGTACGTGACTGCATCCAGGACGCGGGCGTCGGCGACCGAGCGCGGGTCGGCACTCATGATGCCGTCGACGTCGGTCCAGATGTAGAGCTCGGATGCGTCCAATGCGGCAGCCAGGATCGATGCCGAGAAATCGGAACCGCCGCGGCCCAGTGTGGTCTGGCGGCCATCGATGGTGGCGCCGTTGAATCCGGTCACCATCGGGAGAATGCCCGCGGATACCAACGGCATCAGAACCCGATCGGCTTTTTTCCGCGTCTGAGCCATGATCGGCGTGGCGTTGCCAAAAACCGCGTCGGTAACGATGACGTCTGATCCGTTGACGGCGCGCGCGGGAATTCCTGTCGATTCGAGATATTCCGCGATGAGCAAAGCCGAGAGACGTTCGCCGATCGCGATGGCCTCATCCACCGAACGCGGCGGACGCTCGCCCAGCATCAGCATGCCGTGCGCGATGCGGCCGAAGTCGGCGATCAGTTTGCGAATGCCGCTGGCGGCTTGTTCACGACGGTCGCCTTCGAGCAACTCATCGCACGCTTCCAGATGCCGCTGGGCCAGACGCTCGAGATTGGTTTCGATGCCGGGACGGTCGCCCGCTTCGGCGTGGCGCAGGGTATTGAGCAGCAGGTCGGTGACTTTCGACATTGCCGACACTACCGCCACGACTGGCCGGCGGGCTTTTTGATCGGCGCAAATTTTCGCAGCCACACGGATTCGCTCGGCTGAGCCCACGCTGGTGCCGCCGAATTTCATGACTAAGAGATTGGTCATAAGAGATGTCAGTGAGTTCGCTCCTGGCCATTTGAGGTTCGATCCCTGATTATTTTCAAGAGCGCGGTTTCTACTTCGTCGATGCCGAGGCCGGTAGTGTCGAAATAAATCGCGTCGGGAGCTTGCACCAGCGGCGATTCGGGGCGGGAGCGGTCGCGATGATCGTGTTCGTTGATTTGCCGCGCCATTAATTCCGGCGCCGGCGAAGATTCGCCCGCTCGGTGAGCGACATGCGCGTCCAGAAAAATCTTGACAGTGGCATCCGGGAATACCACGGAGCCGATATCGCGTCCTTCCATAACAACGGATGCCTGCTCGCCCAGCTCGCGCTGCTTGCGGACCAGCGCGCGGCGAACGGAGGGGACCAGCGAAACTTCGGAAGCGGCGCGCGAAACTTCCGGCGAGCGAATCGCTTCCGATACGTCTTCGCCGTTCAACAGCACGCGGTCGTTTCCAGAAACGAACTCGATGGCCGCTTCGTTCGCGAGTTGTTCCAGCCGATGCATGTCGGAAAGCGCCACGTTGGTTCGCAACGCCCACAGCGCGACTGCGCGATACATGGCGCCGGTATCGATGTACAGAAATCCCAGCTTGTGGGCGATGCGACGCGCGATGGCGCTCTTGCCCGCGCCGGCCGGTCCATCGATCGCGACTGTGATCCTCTTGCTCAAATATCATGAAAGCACATGCATGAGGACGCTTTCCGCGAGGTAGAAGCCGGCGCCACAATAATTACGTCGAGTGGACGGCTGGCGCGGGCGCTCACGCACGATTTTCATTTGCATCAGCGGGAAATGGGCCGGGCGGTTTGGAAAACGCCGGACATTCTTCCGCTCGAGGCGTTACTCAACCGGATTTGGCGTGAGTGGGTATTGCGCGGCGCGCGGCCCGATTGTCCGGCACTGCTCAGCCCATTGCAGGAGCAAATAGTTTGGGAGCAGGCGATCGCGCAGACGCCAGAGGGCGGCTCGCTGCTTCAAATTCCCGAGACGGCCAAACACGCGCGGGGAGCTTGGGAATTAATACAGGCCTACCGGCTGAAGGTGGATGCTCAATTTGAAGCGAGTGAAGATTGGGCGGCATTTGCGGCGTGGTCGCGAGGGTTTGTAAATTTGTGTCGCACCAAAAACTGGCTCGACGGTGCGCGGCTGAGCGACGCCGTGGCGCGGCTTTTTCACGAG
>DATDHK010000111.1:0-2823 GCA_036521635.1 Bryobacteraceae bacterium
CCTGCGAGCTCGATTCAAGGTAATAGCGCAGGGCTGCGCGGTTAGAGGCGAACACCTCCCAGCAGCCGCGGCTGCCGCAGGTGCACAGCGGGCCTTCCAGATCCAGCGGCACGTGACCGAATTCGCCGGCCATGCTATTCAGTCCGCGCGCCAGTTGACCGTTAATCAAGATGCCGGTGCCAATGCCTTCGGAAACCGTGACGACCACCAGGTTGCTGCATGCTTCCAGGCGATTGAACCAGACCGTGGCCAGCACGCAGGCGCTGGCCGCGTTTTCCAATTCCACTTCGAGCCCCGTCGCCTTGGCGATGGGATTGCGCAGGTCGACGTCGCGCCATTTGAGGTTGGGCGCGAAAATCAAACGATTGGAATCCTGATGGAAGCGGCCCGGCAGAGTGATCCCGATGCCTTCGATCTTCTTCTTCTCGCACGTGCGCACGATGGCCTGGATGCGCTGGACGATCGACTTGACGGCTACCTCCGGATCCGCGGGAGTGGCCATCACAGCTTGAGAAGTGAACTTGCAATTTACGTCGGCCAGAGCGACTGTGATTTGCGTGGGACGTATGTCCACGCCGATGATGACGCGGTCGTCATTCAGCCGCAGGAAGGTTGGGCGGCGTCCGCGGGGAGGGCGGCCGGTTGGCCCTTCGAGCACCCAGTGCTCGTCCACCAACTCTTCGACGATGAGTGAGATGGTGCTGCGCTGCATGCCCGAGGCGCGAGCCAAATCGGCGCGCGAGATGGGCTGGCGGGTTCGAATCAGGTTGAGGACGATTCGGCGATTGATGTCGCGGACCACTTCGCTGGACGCAGCCTGCATCCGTTTCAACTCAATCACAGGTACAAGGTTACCATCGGGGCGTTGTGGGGCAGGTTGGTAACCTGCGGCGGATTGGTAATCCGCCTTAGGTTGATTCCGGAATTACTTACGGGCGATTGCCAATCGGCCGCAGATTACCAATCTGCCCCACAGTTAGGACAGTAGAATTGTAGACATCGTCCGCGATTCGTTCGGACAACGGCGGCTGACGTTGTGGTTGTTCGGCGCATTCGCCGCGGCTGCGCTGGTGCTGGCGGCGATGGGCATCTACGGTCTGCTGGCTTATTCGGTGGAGCAGCGCCGCCAGGAGATGGGCATCCGGCAGGCGCTGGGCGCGGGCCGCGGCGACATTCTGACGCTGGTGCTTCGCCAGGGTATGGCGCTCGCGCTCGCGGGCGTGGCGATTGGTTTGGCGGGAGCGGCGGCCCTCACGCGGCTGCTGGCGACGCTCCTGTTTCACGTCAGTCCAACCGATCCGGCTATCTTCGCCGCGATGGCGGTTTTGTTCGTGAGCGTGGCGGCCATGGCCAGCTATCTGCCTGCGCGGCGGGCGCTGGATGTCGATCCGCTGACTGCCATGCGAGAATGAAAATTATGCACAAACTCTGCACACTGATTCTTGCGGCTTCGCTGGCTTCGGTCTGTTTTGGACAAAGCAGTTATCAGGGGCTGGTGAAAGATGCGAAGACGCGCGTAAAGGAGATCGATACCGATCAACTGAAGAAGATGCAGTCGTCGAGCGAGAAGTTCACGCTGATCGACGTGCGCGAGGACAACGAGTGGGAGGCCGGGCACGCCGCCGGCGCCACGCATTTGGGTAAGGGCGTGATCGAGCGCGATATCGAATCCAAGATTCCAAAGAAGGACGCGAAAATAGTGCTGTATTGCGGAGGCGGGTCACGCTCGGCGCTGGCCGCGGACGCATTGATGAAGATGGGCTACTCGAACGTCTTTTCTTTGGCGGGTGGAATCGGCGCGTATAAGTCGGCGGGGCTGCCTACCGAGAAATAGGCAACGATTCTCTAGTAGTGATACCGAAGCAACTTGAACTTTACCGTCAGCGAACAGGTTACTTGTTGGGGCTGCCGGGGCGCCGTCAATACAAAATTAGCCAGCGATATGGCATAAGTCAGCCCCACCCCTGTCACGGGATCGGGTGATTTCTGGAAGCTTATGCTGCTGACGCTACTCACATCCGACATCGCGACTACTTCACCTACGACCAGGCCGGCGGCATCGGCAAGATTCTTCGCGGAGGCCTTTACATCCGCCATCAGAACCGGTACCTGGCATTGTTGCGCTGGTAACGACGCAGCCGATACCTGAAAGTTTCGCGGGTAAAATTGGACATTCCGGGCCATGAGCTGCACTGCCGTGGCCGGTACTTTTGAGAACGGAACGGCCAGGGTGAAAGACCAGGAGAGAGTGGCGTTGTCGCGAGGTGAACTGACATACGAAAAATTCGCGGCCGTAATTCCAACACTCTTGAGACTCGCAACGACTTCATCCAGACCAGTACTCACGGGCGTAGTTACGTTGAGGGTGAGGACAAGCTGGTCGGGCTTCGCGTTTAAAGGCCGCGACGCCGATACAGTCAGCGTGTCCGAGTCGAGTTGTCCGAACGCCAGGGATTCAACTGCCGCCAGCAGAATACCCAGCCATAGGCTACGCATAGTTTAGAAACGCTGCAAAGCAAATTTGACCGTCAGGAAGCAGTTGGGTATAGTCGGGAGCGCAACGACCGATAAACCGTTCGATAACGGCGCCACGCCGTTTGTCGTGCCGGACATCGCCAGGATCACGCCGACACCGAGGTTGGCGGCATCCGCCAGTTTTTGCGCCTGGGCGCGCGCATCGGCAATCAGGTCCGATAGAGCGCATGCCTGCGATTGCTGCGCCTGCTGAGAAACCTGCACTCCCTGGACGTTAAAGGACACGGTCAGCCCGTTGTTTTTCCTTAGCGCGCTCTGTTGGACGGCGGTGAGGGTAGCGAGCGTCTC
>DATDHK010000112.1:0-10404 GCA_036521635.1 Bryobacteraceae bacterium
CCACGTTAGCCCAAGTATTCCTCGTGTTCCGCGTGTTCCTTGTGTTCCCCGTGTTCCTCCCCCGCTGATATGGATTTTTTCCTCAGCCGCTACCGCAACCTCTCGGTCCTGCTGATCGTGATCGTGGGGCAGTTGTTGCTGATCGCTTATCAGGTGAAGAGCCGGAAGAATGTGCCCATGCTGCGGGTTTGGGCCGTTACCGCCGTCACGCCGGTTGAGACGTCGCTCGAGTTCGTCCGCCGGCACACCTGGGGTTACGTGGCGGACTACTTCGTATTGCTGAATGTTCGCAGCCAAAACGAAAAGCTGAAACACGAAAACGGCCAGTTGAAGCTCGACAATCAGTATCTGAAAGCCGAACTGTCCACCGCGGACCGGGCACAGGCGTTGAGTGTGTTTCAAGCGCGCTCGCCGTCCAAAACCCTGGCCGCGCGCGTCATCGGAAACGGCACCGCCGCGAACTCCAAGGTGGTTTTTGTGGACCGCGGTTCGGCCAGCGGGGTGGAGAGTGGAATGGCGGTGGTGACCCCGGACGGCATCGTCGGAAAAGTGGTGGACGCATATCCCACCGCATCTTTCGTAATGCTGATCACCGACGGCAACTTCGCGGCCGGCGTGGTCTCGGAAAAGAACCACGTGCGCGGCACGCTCAAGGGAGTGGGCCACAGCCAGTGCCAGGTCGAGTACGTGCAAAACGAGGAAAAGGTGGATGTCGGCGAGTGGCTGTACACCTCCGGCGACGACCGCATTTTTCCGAAGGGCTTTCCGGTAGGCCAGGTCAGCGTGGTGCGCGCCGGAAAAACGTTCAAGGAAATTTACGTCACTCCCAGCGGTCTGCAAGGCGGCGTGGATGAGGTTCTGATCGTCTTGCAGGGCGTGCATCAGCCCATTCCCGACGCAGCGTCCGCCGCCCCGGGATACAAGATTCTGCCGGCCCCGACCGATACTTCAGCCTCAGCGCAAACACCGCAGGCCGCCGCCGGCCAGCCCTCAGTCCTGGTCACCGATGCCGACAAGCTGCGCGAGCAATATAAGCAAGCGGCAGCCGATCAGAAGCACGTGTTCGGTGAAGGCGCTGTAGGATCCAAGCCGCCGGACTTCACGAAGATTCAGGGAATTCGCGGCGCCACGCCGCCCACGCAGCCGCCCCCGGCTGCTCCCAAGCAGTCCGCTCCAAATACTCAACCTGCTGCAACGGCGGCCACGGGCACAACTCCCAACACCGGCGCTACGCCTGCGGCAAAACCAGCGGCCTCAAAACCTCCGACCCCCGACGCCGTTTCAGCCAGCGCCCCGCCCAAGGCCAAACCCCGGCCAACCTCACCCATCTTGATCACCGATCCCACCGATGCCGATCCGGATGCAGTTCCGCCAGCTCCGAAATCCGAAAAGCCCGCCGCCAAACCTCCCGTTATACGCCAGCCGAATCCCGGGAATCCATGATTGGGTTCAGAGCATGAGCGAGTACACAGAACGGCTTCTCACCAATTCGCCTCGCAAAGATGCGAACGATCGCTTCCGCCTGATCTGGCTGATTATCATTCCGCTGATTGCCATCCTGTTCCAGGTCTACATTCCACGGTTCTTATCGTTTCTTTCGTACCTGGAACTGCCCCTGTTGATTACGGTTCACTTTGCGCTGGCGCGCCGAGGCCCCATTGCCGCGGTTTTGTATGGCATGTCGATCGGGCTAGTCCAGGACTCGCTTTCCGATCAACCCATCGGGATGTTCGGCATCGCGAAAACGCTGGTGGGCTACTTCGCCGCGTCGGTCAGCATGCGGTTCGACGTGGAAAATCCGCTGGTGACTTTTATCCTCAGTTTCTTTTTTTATTTTTTTCATCAGTTCTTCTACTGGGTGCTGGCCCGCGCTTTGCTGGGCGAGGCGATGCTCTTCGATACCCAGCAAACGCTCATTTTCGGGCTGCTGAATGCAGCGGTGGCCCTACCACTTTTCCGCATATTGGATAAACTGAAGGTAGCCGGTTAGTAAAAACCGCTCCCTCACGGTCGCGGCTCGGAAGCGCCGAAACCGAGGTTGTTGTTAAACGTTACCGAGCCGCGACCGTAAGGGAGCGGTTGTTAGTCGACGAGAAGTATCTTGCACCCGCACACCGATCGCGAAGACGAACTCTCCCGCACCAAACTTCTGCGCGACGATACCAAGTTTGCGTCCGGCAAGATGGCGTTTTTCCAGTACCTCATGATGGGCTTCTTCCTGTTCCTGCTCACCGGCTTTTGGGATTTGCAAATCCGCAACCCCGAGCTCTATCAGGAACGCGCCTTGCAGAACAGCATCAAGTCGATCCCGGTGCTTGCGCCGCGCGGCAAAATCCTGGATCGCGACGGGCGCGTCATCGTCGACAACCATTCGTCGTTCAGCTTGTTTCTCTCGCGCGAAAACCTGAAGATGGAGCATCTCAAACCCATCGCCGACGGATTAAGTCTGGATTACGACGCGCTGGTCGCGCGCGTGAAGCGCTTCCAATCGCGCGGCGCGCCGCAATATGAGCCGATCATGATCCGCGACGAGCTGACGCCGGCCGAGCTGGCTTTCGTCGAATCGCACAAGGACCCGGATACCTTTCCGGAGCTCGAAGTCATTCACGTGCAGCGGCGTCTCTATCCCAAAGACGGCTTGGCCGCCCACACCATCGGGTTCGTTGGCGAAGTGAGCGAGACCGAATTAAACTCGCCCGAGTACGCGAACTTTCATCAGGGCGACGTGATCGGCAAAGACGGCCTGGAGCGCCAGTACAACGATATTCTCATGGGCGTGGACGGGCAGCGCCGCGTGGAAGTGGATAGTTTCGGAAACGAGCGCCGCGTTTTGGAAGAAGATAAGGAAGCGGTTTCCGGCAAGAATCTACAGCTCACCATCGACCTCGATCTTCAGGCCGTCGCCGAGCTGGCGATGGAAAACCGGCGGGGCGCGGTGGTGGCGCTCGACCCGCGTAACGGCGAAGTGCTGGCCATGGTCAGCCGTCCGGCTTTCGATCCCAACCTGTTCGCCGGCCGCATACGAACCAAGGATTGGAAATCGCTAACCGAAAATCCCGATCATCCGTTGATGAATCGCGCGGTGCAGGCGCAGCTTGCGCCCGGCTCCACGTTCAAGCCGCTCATGTCGCTGGCCGGTCTCGAAACAGGAGTCATCGACGACCACTTCATCGTCAATTGCGCGGGAGGCGCTACGTTCTACGGGCATTTCTTCAAGTGCGACGCCCATCACGGCGCGATGGATTTGCACAAAGGCATCGTTCATTCCTGCGACGTTTTCTTTTACACCGTCGGCAACCGGCTGAACATCGATCGAATTTGGCAGTATGCCGATCTGGTCGGCCTGGGCCACAAGACCGGCATCGATCTGCCGCACGAAGCCGAGGGATTGGTGCCATCCAGCAAGTGGAAGATCCGCACCTTCCGCGACAAATGGTACGCCGGCGAGACGATTTCAGTGGCCATCGGTCAGGGCGCGACCATGGTCACTCCCATTCAGTTGGCGTCCTACATCGGCAGCATTGCCGTCGGCGGAGTTCGCTATCAGCCACACCTGGTGAAGGATGCAACCGGGCTGCCTGCTCCGCGCCGTTACGACAGCGTAAACCCGGAGAATCTTCAAAAAATCGTGTACGGGATGTATGGCGTAGTGAATGAAGGCGGCACCGGCGGACGGGCGCAGATCCCCGGAATTCAGGTTTGCGGCAAGACCGGCACCGCGCAGCTCGCCTCCAACGACGTTCTGAAAGGCACCGCGGCTGGGAAAAACATGAAGGACAATTCCTGGTTCGTCGGCTTCGCGCCGATGGATGCTCCCGAGATCGTCGTGGTCGCGCTGTTCGAAGGCGGCACGTGGGGCGCGCTCGCCGCGCCTATCGTTCGCGACGTGCTCAAAGCTCATTTCGACAAGAAGGCGCGGCTGGGGCTGCCGCGTCCGCAGATGGCCAGCATTCCGCCAATACTGTTCCAGCGTCCTGGCGAAGCGAAACCCGCGGCGCAATAACAATGAACGCCTATCGCTCACTTCGGGATTTCGACTGGCTGATGTTCGTTCTCGCAATCGCCATCTGCGCGCTGGGCGTGCTGCAGATCTTCAGCGCCACGCACGACACCAGCTTGACCGACGTCTGGTGGAAACAAGTGGTCTGGATCGTGGCCGGGTTCATCGCGATGTGGGTTGCAACGGTCATCGATTACCACACGCTGCTGGCCCAGACTCCTCTGCTCTACGGTCTGTCGGTGCTCACCCTGATCGCAACTTTCGCCATCGGCATGACCGCCTTTCATTCCCGGCGCTGGATCGGCACACCCGGTTTTCATCTTCAGGTATCGGAATTCGTTAAACTGGTGCTGGTGCTGCTGGTGGCCCGCTACATGACCGGGCTGAAGAGGCAGCAGCTCGAGTTGCTGGATTTATTGAAGCTCGGCGGTTTGATTGGCTTGCCGATGGCCCTGGTGATGATCCAGCCGGATCTGGGTACGGCGTTGACCTACCTTCCCATCGTGGGCGCGGGAATTTTCCTGGCCGGCCTGCGATGGCAGTACGCGGTGGCGATTGTCGTCATCGTGGCGTTGGTGATGCCGCTTGGATATTTTTTCGTTTTGAAGGACTATCAAAGAGGCAGAGTGGTGGATTTCCTGGACGCGAATCGCGATCCGAAGGGAACCGGGTATCAGGTGATTCAGTCGAAGATCGCGGTCGGATCCGGCGCGCTGTGGGGCAAAGGCGTGACCAAGGGCACGCAGACGCAAGGCCGCTTTCTGCCGGTGGCTTACAAGGATTTCATTTTTTCGGCGTTCGCCGAGGAGCACGGCTTCGTCGGCGTCATCGTATTATTAGGATTGTACTTCCTGCTGTTCATGCAGATCGTGCAAAATGCGCAGACGGCTCCGGATCGGGCCGGCATGTATATCTGCATGGGAATAGCGAGCGTGTTGTTGTTTCACCTGGTGGTGAACGTCGGAATGGTGGTGGGACGGATGCCGGTGACCGGAATTCCCCTGCCGCTGATGAGTTACGGCGGATCGAATATGTTAGCGGTATTTATGATGCTGGGGCTTGTAAACAATGTGCGGCTCCGGCGATTTGTTAACTAGAGCGGGCGGGAAACGGCCGGCTTTCAAGAAGATTGAGGGTAAGCGAGTTCGACTGGCTGCGGCGGGGTTTTAGGATCCGCGCAGTTCGTTGAATGCCTTGCGGGGCGTAAGAGAATCGCATCTCCGCCTTACGAGGTCTAAAGATTTATCGTCATGGCAGGCCGGGTAAACGGTCCTCTGGATCACCCGGGCAATGCTGACCACGAAACGCCCTTCGTCTACTTGATGCTCCGTTCTCTCCTGGAACAGGAGTTTTCATGAGTAAGGAATTAGTGATCTCGGCGAATCGCCACGAGACCAAGGTGGCCATTCTCGAGGACGACCAACTCGTCGAAGTTTTCTTTCAACGCGCCAACGAGTATTCACTCGCGGGCAGCATTCACAAGGGGCGGGTTACTCGCGTACTGCCGGGCATGCAGTCGGCGTTCGTCGATTTGGGCCTGGACCGGGACACGTTCCTCTACGTCACGGATTTCTTCGAAGAGGAAAACGAGGATTTCGACCGTGTGACTCCGCGCGAAGAGCCGCGGCGGCAGCGCGAGAATCGTCCGCCGGTTGAGGCGCGCGCCGTTGAAGAAGCGGCGCCGGAAGCGGAACCTGCGCCGGACGCCGTGGAAGCCAGTGCCGCGCCCAGCGAAGCGCCTGCCGCCCCGCCGCGTCCAGTCGCTCCTTCCGGACGGCCGGAGGATGGCGAGCGGGACCGGCATGGCCGCAGGGGTCGCCGCCGCCGCAATCGGGGCCACGGATTCCCGGATTCGAAATATGCCTCGTCGGAATCGCGTTATGCGCCGAGAGCGGTAGAAACTCCTTCTGTTCCCATTCCACCGCCGGCAGCCGAAGCGCCAACCGGTGAACCGGCAGCCGAAGATGTCTCAGTGCTCCCGGTGCTGCCCGGCGAATCGCTGGCCAAATATTCCCGTTCCAGTATTCAGCCGCTCGATGAAGGTGAGCAGGAAGAAATCGAAAGCCTGCACGAACCGGATCCCGAGCCGGAGCCCGAAGCGGTAGTAGCGCCGGAGCCGGAAGAAACGCCGGTCGCCGAGGCTGGACCCGTAGAAGCTCCCGAGACCGTCGAAGCACCAGTCGAGGAGTCGGCTGTTCCAGAGCCTGTCCCAGAGCTGCCCGTCGCTTCTCCGGGCGAACCGGAAATCCATTCGGAAGAAATCGAAGCCGCCGGATATCCGGAGGGATCGGTCGCGGAAACTCCGGAAGACGCCGCAACCCCTGAGGGCGAAGTTCCGCCGACAGCTCCGCAAACAGCGCAAGTTCGCGAGCAGGGCGGACGCTACATGCATCGCGGGCCGCGTAGAATGCGCCGTAAGATGCGTGGCGGCGGAATGGCCGAATCGAAATTCAGTCAGGAGCGCCGTGGTGAGAATCCTGCCCCGCCGCCCGCACCCGCGGCTGACGCATCCATCGCGAAACCGGAACCGCCTCGCAGCGTGGGACGTCCGGACAAAGCCCCCCTGCCGTCGATTTCCGAACTGTTGAAAGAAGGCCAGGAAATCATCGTCCAGATTGCCAAGGAACCCCTGGGTCAGAAAGGCGCGCGCATCACCTCGCACATCGCGCTGCCCGGAAGGTACGTGGTCTACATGCCCACGCTCGAGCACACCGGCGTGTCCCGCAAGATTGCCAGCGACGAAGAACGCCTGCGCTTGAAACGCATCTTGCAAATCCATCACACCGGTGTTCCGGGCGGCTTCATTGTTCGCACCGCCGGCGAAGGCAAGACCGAAGAAGAGCTTGCCGCCGACATGAATTTTCTGCTGACCCTGTGGCTGGATATCCGGCAGAAGGCCGAGATGCGGCCCGCGCCGCTCTTGCTGCACCACGATCTGGATATCGTGCAACGCACGCTGCGCGATCAGTTCACCGAGGAATTCAAAGCCATCTGGGTGGACAACGAAGAGTTGTACGAGAACGTGTTGCGGTTCGTGCAGCGCTTCCAGCCGGGCCTGGTGGCGCGCGTGAAACTCTACACCCGCCTCGAGCCTATTTTCGACGCCTTCAACATCACGGCGGAAATGGAAAAAGCGCTGCGGCCGAAGGTCTGGTTGAAATCGGGCGGCTACATCGTCATCAATCAAACCGAGGCGCTGGTGGCCATCGACGTGAACACCGGCAAGTACGTCGGCCGGTCCAACCGGCTGGAAGACACCATTGTCAAAACCAACACGGAGGCGGTGAAAGAGATCGTGCGCCAGATCCGTCTGCGCGATTTGGGCGGCATCATCGTGGTGGATTTCATCGACATGGATGAGCGCAAAAATCGCCAGAAGGTGATGCAGGCGCTGGAAGACGCCATGCGCTCGGACCGCGCGCCCAACAAGATTCTCCAGTTCAACGATTTCGGCTTGGTGGCGATTACACGCAAGCGCGTCAAGCAGAGTTTGGAGCGCGCGTTATGCATGCCCTGCCCGCATTGCGAGGGCGCGGGATATGTCAAGAGCACGCAGACGATAGTAGGCGAAATCCTGCAGGAAGCGCACAAGATCGCTGCCGCGGTCGATGGGAAGGACTGCCTGCTGCGCGTGCATCCGGACGTGGCGAAGGTGCTGAAGTCGAATCAGAACAAATATCTGGAAGAGCTGGAAGACATCCTGCGCCGCCCGGTTTTAGTGAAGGGCGACCCGTCGCTGCACCACGAAAAATTCGACTTGGCGTAAACGCGAGTGATCGTCCTATTGAATACTTATCTTCACCGTATTCGATCGCTGCCCATCCACCGACAGCACCACATCCACTTCACCGCGCCCCTTCAAGCTAACGGGAATCTGCACATTCACCTGGTCAAGCCCATCAAACTCCATTTGCGGACCGGCGTAAAGCACGGGCGCCGCCACGCCCCCAATGCTGCAACCAACATTCTCCAGCGTCGTTCGATTGCGCAGCCCCGTCGCGTAAAGCGTGAGGAACGCCCGATCGCCGGGCGCCCCTAAATCAATCGGCTGCGCCACGCAACTTCCCGCCGCCGTTCCGCACTGAACCACCGCAACCGCGCTCCGCGTGCCGTCGGCCTTCACACGCAACGCCTGCGCGGCCGCAACACCCTTGCCATCCGAATTCGCCGAAAAGATTCCCGGCGCAACATTGCCGACTTCGATCGCGCCGGTCAGCCCGCCGACGCTCACCGTCGCGCGGCCCAACGCCGTCCCGTCCGGAATCAGATAGTTGATCTGGCTCGCCGAAGAATAAAAAATTTGCGCCGTCCGCTGAGTGCCGGAACTGTCCAGCACGGCCACGCTGGCGCCGGACAAGTTTGCGCCGAACAGCGAGGCGATGGTGGCGGGCGCGAAGGCGGGAATGACACTCGCGGCCGAAAAGTTGTAAAGCGTGCCCGAGCTTGCCGCGGGCAAGTTCCACGCCACCAGATCGCCCTTGAAATAGGTTGAATAAATCGTACCGTTCACCACCACCGGTTGGCTGAAAAGCGTGCCGCGTTTGTTATCGCTCCACACGATTTGCCCCGTCGCGGCGTCGTAGATCTGCAGGCCGTTCGTCGTCCCCACGAAAGCCATCCCGTTCGCCAACGTGACCGGCGCTATCACGGGGCCATCCGTATCGTGTTCCCAAATCACCGAGCCGTTCGCCGGATTTATCGCGTACACGCTGCCATTCGCGAACAGGTTGGGGTCGCGAACGCCGGCGCCCACAAACAAAGTATTGCCGTCGAATGCAGGCGTGGAAATCGAACCACAACCTTTGACCGGATCGTCGCACCCCACGGCGATTTGTGTTTTCCAAACCAGCGACAAGTCGCTTTGTTTGACCGCGTACAACACCCCGTTTTTTCCCGTTGCAGCCAATAAAGCCGCGCCGCTGCCGGGGACATTGAACAATGTTGGCGACGAGCCCCAATCCAAATCCAAGTCGCCTTCCACTTCATTTTCCGGCAGCAGAAAATACGACTTTATGGCGAGTGTGTCGCCGTCGAACCGCAGCAGCGCTCCGTTGTAGTTTCCACTGGACACATCTTGAAGATCGCCATTTCCCGTTGCCGCGAACACCGTATTGGTGGCGGCGTCGACCGCGGGCGTGGACCAGATTCCCGCGCCCAGCAAATCCGTCGACGTCAGATAGTGAATCAGCGGCTGCTGCGGATTCGCCAGATCGATCCGCGCCAACGCTCCCCGCACCAGCGGACAATCTCCCAGCGAAGCGATGCCGGCAAACAGGGCGTTCTGATAAGGAATCGGCGAGGCCCAAAGGTAACTGCCCGACGCCGGATCCGCCAGTGGCGCCCGCCAAATCTGGCTGCCGGTGGCCCTGTCCAACGCGTACATAGCGGAGTCGCCGCCGGCCGCATACACCGTGTTGCCGAGCACCGTTGGCTGGGCCGCCACGCCGATGGCCGGCATGCAATAGGAGTGCGCCGGATCGGCGGCCTTGCCGATGAATTTCGTCCAAAGAATCTTCCCGGTTTGGGCGTCCACGGCGGATAAATTGCCGCTCCAGTTTCCGATATAAAGTACGCCGTTGGACAGCGTCGCGCCCGCGGATAAAAAGCCGCCCATCGAGGTTGTCCAGGCCGGCCGCAGCGTTGCGATGGTCCTGATGTCCAACAGCGTTTCCGAGTTGTTGAAACTCGAGTGCGTCAAATCCTTGAGGTACATCGGCCAATCTTGCGCGAACGCGGGAGCGCACAGCAGCAGAAAAGTAACGATACGCATTCCCTTCTAGGATACCGTGCGGGTCGAATTCCACTGCATGTTAAGCTGAATTGTCCGCACCGTTCCAGTTCACCCCGGAGAGATGGCCGAGTGGTTGAAGGCGCACGCTTGGAAAGCGTGTTTAGGGGAAACTCTAACGTGGGTTCGAATCCCACTCTCTCCGCCAGAATTCTATAGAGCCAGGCCTCGAGTTCAGTGAGGTTTTGGATTCGCTGTGTCGCCGCAATTGCAATCGGGAATCAGTCCCCGGGTCTTCCTCTGCAGCTCGAAGTCGATTGCCGACTTCAAAACAGCCGTGGAAGGGCTGGGCAGTTTTCTTCCATTCACAAAGATCGTAGGCGTTCCCGGCACGCCGAGTTCGGTGGCTTCGGCGATGGATTGCGTAACCTCAGGTTCCGTGGCTCGCGAATCCAGGCACGCGGTCAACGCCTCTTTGTCCAGCGCCAGCGGTTCGGTAGCGGCCAGCATCTGAGCGCGGAAACCAGCCTCGGTTATTTCTGACTGATGGGCGAAAGCCCAATCGTGATAGGTCCAAAAGCTCGAGCTTTTCTGCCTGGCGATGCACCTGCCCGCAATCGCCGCGGCTGGCGCCCAAGGGTGTCTTCGAGCGATCGGCAGGTCCTTAAAATACACT
>DATDHK010000113.1:0-2198 GCA_036521635.1 Bryobacteraceae bacterium
ATGCAAGCCTGAATGAATACAAGGAATACGAGGGATACGAGGAACACCGTAGCTTTCTCCATCGCCTCGGTGTTCCTCGTGTCCCTCGTATTCCTTGTATTCCTCGGCTTACGCTAAACTGGTGGCATCAAGCCAATGCTGTCCATCGTCATTCCAATTCACAACGAGGAGCCATCCATTCTTCCGCTGTACGACCGGCTCACCGCGGTGCTGGAGTCGGTGCAAAAGCCATACGAGATTATCGTGGTGGATGACGCGTCCACGGACCGCAGCTTCGATCTGCTGGCTAACCTGGTGGAGACCGATTCGCGGCTGAAGGTGATTCGGCTGCGCCGCAACTTCGGCCAGACCGCGGCGCTCTCGGCCGGTTTCGACGAGGCGCAAGGCAGCGTGATCGTGTCGTTGGACGGCGACCTGCAGCACGCGCCGGAGGATATTCCGGCATTGCTGGCGAAGATCGAGGAAGGCTACGATATTGCGAGCGGATGGCGCAAGGACCGCGTGGACAATGCGCTGACGCGCAAAATTCCATCGCGTATCGCGAACTGGCTGATGGCCAAAGCGTCGGGAATTCAGCTTCGGGATTTTGGCACAACCTTTAAAGCTTATCGCGCCGAAATACTCAAGGAGATTAACCTTTACGGCGAGCTGCACCGCTTTATTCCGGCGCTGGCCAGCTTTTACGGCGCGCGGATCGCCGAGGTGCCCATCAGCAACACGCCGCGCATCGCGGGCGACTCGCACTACGGGCTTAGCCGCACCTTCAACGTGATGTTCGACATCGTCACCATCAAGTTTCTGCTGAAGTACTTCACGCGCCCGATGCATTTCTTCGGACGCCTGGGCTTGGGCGGATTCGTAATTGGCACGGTAATTCTGGGCGCACTGGCGATTCACAAGTTGTGGGGACACGGGATGCTTACCGAACACGGTCCGCTGATGATCGCGGGAGGCCTTTTGCTGCTGGGCGGGCTTATGATGTTCAGCACTGGGCTTTTGGGGGAAGTGCTGATGCGTACCTATTTCGAAAGCCAGGGCCGGCGGATATACGCGGTACGCGAGATACGTTGCCGGCGTGAGCCGGTCGCGCCCGCGTAGTTCGTGTGGGGCAGGTTGGCAACAGTTGGCAACCTGCGGCGGATTGGAAATCCGCCTAGTGTTTAATTCGGAATATTCCTTACGGGCCGATTTGATAATCGGCGGCAGGTTACCAACCTGCCTTACTTCCAGTAGGGGAACGGATTGATTCGCCCGCTTTGCGAATCGCGGATCAGGCCGGGAACGCGCTTGCGGCGCGCCATCAGTTTCGACAACAACGCTTCGAGCGGAGCTTCGTCGCCATCCAACCACTCGGGCGGGATCTGCTTTAGTGCTTCGTCCACTACCTCTTCGGGAAAGTGAATCACGCGGTCGAGCCAGGGTTGAAAGTCGTCGAAGGACGTGACTTTCCGGTAAACGGTTGGCCGAAAATACAGTCCCTGGAGCGGTGAATCCGCGAATGTCCAGTGCGGGCCGTCGAAGATGTAGCCGTGGTCCATCATGCACGCCACAAAACCGTGCTGCTTGGGGCGCTCGCCCGCGGACGGCGACCATTGCTCCAGGCGCGCGCGGTAAAAAATAGATTGGCGGGCGTCGGCGTTCCCGATCCATTTGTCGAATGCCAGCATACCCAGGAATTGTTCCAGGTTCGCGACTTTGTCCAGCAAAAGGTCCGGGATAAAATCGTAGACCATCACCTTGGCCGGATTGCCCGGATACCTGGAGCCGAAGTGCCAGCCGGGTTCCACCGCCAGCCGCCGCGAGCCGAGTTGAATGTGAATATCGGGATTAGCGGCCAGCAATTCCGCCGGAACATTGACGATCGCGGTTTCCGGCGTCGCGATTTGCAGGTAATTCAGGAACACCGACGCGATCAGTTCATTGACGAGAATGCGCCGGTGTTGCGGATTATTACGGAATTTGACGACATAGAAGTTTCCGTCGTCGCACTCCAGCAGGTGAGCCTGCGCTCCGCCGCGCATTTTTCGGATTAGGCGCGTGGCATTAATCGGCAAGAGATCATTCTAACTGGTAACAATGATTTGCACTGTGTGGGGCAGGTTGGTAACCTGCCGCCGATTGAAAATCGGCCTTCCGAGGCTTTGATAATTCCAGGCGACACGCCGATTACCAATCGGCGGAAGGTTACCAACCTGCCC
>DATDHK010000114.1:0-3843 GCA_036521635.1 Bryobacteraceae bacterium
GATCACGAAAAGAATCCCCACGTTCAAGTCGGTGAGCTGCATCCAGGTAGTGACAGAACCAATCGTAATCTGCGGCCCGAAAGGAATAACAGAGATGGATATCAGCGCCAGTGTGACGGCCAAAAACGGGGCCAGCAAATAGAAAAACTTATTGACGTGCGACGGCAGCACGCCCTCTTTCGTGATCAACTTCACCACGTCGGCCAGCGGCTGCAGCAACCCGTGCGGCCCCACGCGATAAGGTCCCACCCGAAGCTGAATGTGCCCGATCACCTTGCGCTCGATCCATTGCAAATAGGCCAGCGCGGTGAGAAACACGAAAGCGATAATGCCCGCCTTGATAAGGCTCAGGATGAAAAAATTCATGGATGATCTACGGCCGCTGCCCCGAGTACAATTCGCCCGGCGCTTCCATCACGGAGTTTAGTTTTTTCGAATAACGCCCCAGCGAACCCGAAGTGAAAAGAGTATCGCGCGCGGACTGAATCAGCTCCGGCCGCGAGCTCGCCGGAACGTGGCCGTTCACCGGACTGGTTTGCGCTGCTCCTCCCGTGGCGACGATTGGCAAAGGAATATTATAACCGCGGACGTTCGCTCGAATCTCTTCAAAAATCTTCTCGGCCGACCACATGCCGATGTTCACGCCCATTTCCTTCGACAACAGTCCAATGATTTCGAGATCGGATTTCGTGCCCATCACTTTCAGGCCGGCCTTCAGGCGCTGCACTTCACCGCAAACATTGGTGACCGTCCCGCTTTTTTCGTAGGCGGAAGCAGCCGGAAAGATAACATCGGCGCGCCGGGCGGTCTCCGTGAGAAACATCTCGTGTACCACCACGAACGCGTTCGTCGCCGCAAGCGAGCCGCGCTTCAGCGGATTCGCGCCCACCACCCAGAGAACATCCAGATCAGTCACCGTCAGGATTTCGTCGTAAGCAAGCCCCGAGCCCTCGACGGATTGGTAGCCCGGCCCAAGGTTCGGCGACAGCCCCATGTCCGAAGCGCCGCGCGAATTTGAGTAATCGAGCAGGCAAACATACCGCACCGGAATGCCCAGCGAATCGCCAAACTGAACCAACTTGCGGACCGCGTCGCCCTTTATCGTGTCGCCAAAAAGAATCACCAGTTCCGGCTCCGCCTTCAATTGGTCGCGAAGCGATTCAAGATCGGCCAGCTCACTCCCAGGCACCGTCATGATGCTGCGGACCGACTGTCTTTGCTCGCGCACCGGACCCGGCGTCAGCGTGTAAATGTGCGCGCCATTATGGCGATGATTGGCGCGAATCTGGAAAGCCAGCAGCGGATGCTGCTGCGACAAATCGCTGGCGAGAATCAGAATCGCCTTGCGGTTGTATAGGTCGGCCGTCGTGGCCAGCGCTTCAGTCTTTCCGGCAAGTGCGTCGAGCAACGTCGGCAGATCGCCAGTGCGATGATGGTCGATGTTATTCGTGCCCAGCCCCTCGCGCGCGAATTTCTGAAGATAATAATTCTCCTCGTTGGAAGTCCGGTTCGAGCCGATGACGCCGAACTTTCCGCCCCGCGCTTTTACGTCGCCGAATTTCTTCGCGACAGCCGCCAGCGCTTCCGACCACGACACCGCCTGCAACTCGCCGTTCTTGCGCAACATCGGCGATTGCAGGCGCTCTGGGCTATTCACAAAGTCGAAAGCGTAGCGTCCCTTAATGCACAAAAACTCGCCGTTGATGCCCGAGCGGTCGCGATTGTTCCCGCGAATAATCTCGTTATTTCGAACGCCGAGCGTAGTCTTGCATCCATCCGCGCAATGCGTGCAGATCGTGCCGACGTGGTTCATTTCCCACGGACGTGTCTTGTACCGATACGTGCCGCTGGTCAGCGCGCCCACCGGGCAAATGTCAATGCACATGCCGCACTCGTCGCAATCCAGATGATCGAAATGGTTGGGCACGATTTCCGAATGCGCGCCTCGATTGGCCACGCCCAGCGCGCCGACGCCCATGCCCTCATCGCAAATTCGAACGCATCGATAGCACAGGATGCAGCGCGGCGCGTCGAAAAAAACAACAGGCGACCATTGCTGTTCTTCCACGTGCAACTTCTGTTCGACGAAACGGCTCTCACCCGCGCCATAGCGGAAAACCATGTCCTGCAATTCGCACTCGCCGCCCTTGTCGCACACCGGACAATCCAGCGGATGATTGGTGAGCAGAAATTCGAGCGTGCCTTTGCGCGCGTCGCGCACGAGAGGTGAATCGGTGTGGACCACCATTCCCTCAGCCACCGGCAGCGTGCAGCCCACCTGCAACTTAGGCGTCTTCTCCACTTCCACCAGGCACATGCGGCACGCCGCTTGCAGGGTCAGTCCATCGTAGTAACAAAATGACGGAACCTCGATGCCCACCTGTTTCGCCGCATTGATCACCAGCGTTCCAGGAGCCGCCGTAACGGCCCTGCCATCAATGATTAGATTTATCAAGTCTGCCATTTAGTTATACGAGTACGGCTTCGTGCGCATGCTCATAAGGACACGGACGCCCATTCAAGTGCGCCTCAAAATCTTCCGGAAACTTCTCCACAATCGAAATCGTAGGCATCGCGGCCGCGTCGCCCAACGCACAGAATGTCCGCCCCAGCATGTTCTTCGACAGTTCCCCAATCAGCGGAATGTCGCTCTTTTGCCCCATTCCGTCGTGCATCCGTTGCAGCATTTTCTTCAGCCAGGTCGTGCCCTCGCGGCAGGGAATGCACCAGCCACAACTCTCATGCGCGTAAAATTTCATGATGCGCAGCGCGAATTTCACCATGCACGTATTCTCATCCAGGATCACCGTGCCGCCCGACCCCAGCATGCTTTTGACTTTGGCGAGGCTATCGAAATCCATCGCGATGTCGCACTCGTCGGCGGTCAACAGCGGACACGAGGAACCACCGGGCACAACAGCCTTCAGCTTTTTGCCATCGCGCATCCCGCCGCCGACTTCGTAAATCATGCGCAGCAGATTGAATCCCACCGGCAATTCGTAGACGCCCGGTTTATTAATATGTCCGGAAAGGCAGACCATCCGCGTCCCGCCGTTCTTCGGCGTTCCCAAAGCTGCGAAGGCCGCGCCCCCATCGCGAATGATGGCCGGCACGGTGGACAGTGTCTCCACATTGTTCAACAAAGTGGGCGACTGCCAAGCACCCGACACCGCCGGAAACGGCGGCTTCATGCGAGGAATACCACGCTTGCCCTCGATGGAATCCAGCAGCGCCGTCTCTTCGCCGCATTCGTACGCGCCCGCGCCAGTATGCGTGTAGATGTCGAAATCAAACCCGGTGCCCTGAATATTCTTGCCCAGGTAACCGCGCGTGTAAGCCTCGGTGATGGCCCGATCCATGACGTCGATGAGATAACGATACTCGCCGCGAATGTAGATGTAGCCCTTGTGCGCGTCGATAGCGCGGCCGGCGATCAGAATGCCTTCGATCAACTGGTGCGGATCGTTTTCCATCAACAGCCGATCCTTGCAGGTGCCGGGCTCGCTCTCATCCGCATTCACAATGACGTATTTGGGCTTCGGCGACGTCCGCGGCACAAAGCTCCATTTCATGCCGGCGGGAAAGCCCGCCCCTCCGCGTCCTCGAAGCGCCGACACCTTCACCTCTTCGACAATCTGTTCCGGCGTCATTTCGATGGCTTTGAAAAACGCCTTGAAGCCGTCGCTAGCGAGGTAAGCATCCAGCGACGCCGAGTTAGGAAGCCCAAAGCGCTTGGTGACGATCTTCACTTCCAGGGGACTAGGCTCGTTATAAAGCATAATCGTCCCATTGCCTTGTGGGGCAGGTTGGCAACCTGCCGCCGATTGAAAATCGGCCTATAGA
>DATDHK010000115.1:0-2437 GCA_036521635.1 Bryobacteraceae bacterium
GGTGAATTGCAAATTGTTGAGAACTCATTTAAAATCAAACAAGTACACATGTCGGGGCGTAGCGCAGCCTGGTAGCGCACCTGCCTTGGGCGCAGGGGGTCGGGCGTTCAAATCGCCCCGCCCCGACCAACGTGTAAGTGAATCGCTTTCTAAAGTACTTGTCGGTCGCCGGACGGGGTAAGCTTTTCAAGCCCAGGTAGTGAACTACGCCGACGATTTCGTGATCCTCAGTTCGGCAGTGCCAACCAACTGCCGGTTGCGCACCCAATCGTTCCCGTTGGAATTTGCCTTGCTCTTACCTTGAGTGCGTATGTCAGGAAAGTCGCATGCCATTGAACGGTTTCGCTATGGGGTAACATCTCTCTCTTTTTACGCTAAATATATCTCACTTCTGGTAAGTATAATAATCGGAATATTTGAAGTCGTGTCGCAGCTCCACTTCCGGCACGAAAAACCTAACCTTTCATGTATCTTCGCCCCTGCCTGAAGGCCGCGCCACGTCTTCGGACGGGACTTAATGGCTGAAGGGTACGAGATTTCCGATGCACTACACAGGTCGAATCCGGCCGCCCGCCCATCACGGCGTGACCCGTTTTGGAAAGCGATCGGTTCGAATGATTCCGGCGCCTTCGCGCACCACCACAAGCTGATCCGCCGCCACCGATGCGATATTCTCCTGCCGTCCATTGGGCCAGCGAATCTCGAGGCCGGCGGACGCGGCCTTTCCCAAGCCAAAATGCAGCCGGCGGTCGTTCACGGAAACGTACGACGACTGCGCCAACACAGCTTGCGCCTGTTTCCGCCCGCCATAACTGGCGACAACAGTAGCTCCGATGGCGCTGCGATTCGAGACGCTGCCCACCAGCAGCACCTTGAGCCAATGATTTTCACCCGAGACGTCATTGCGCAGCAGTGACGGCGGCTCATTCATGTTGACGATCAGAATATCGATGTCGCCATCGTTATCGAAATCCCCGAAAGCACAGCCTCGGCTGGCGTGAGGCGCGTCCACGCCGGGCCCGGCCGCCGCGATCAATTCTTCGAACTTGCCGTTCCCGAGATTGCGAAACACAACGCGCGGAGTCTTGTAGGGATAGCCCGGCACTCTCGCCTCGATCTCCGGGTATACATTGCCGGTAACGAGAAAGAGGTCGGGGTGGCCGTCGTTGTCAAGATCCACGATGCCCGCGCCCCAGCCCGTGAACCGCGTTTCCACGCCGAGTCCCGACCCCAGGGTGAGATCGCTGAAATTGCCCTTGCCGTCGTTGCGGTACAAGGCGTTGGTGTCGTCGGTAAAATGGCCTTTAAAGAGATCGATGTGGCCGTCGAGATTGTAGTCGCCGACGCCGACGCCCATGCCGGCTTGTTCGATTCCATCATCGCTAAGGGCCGCGCCGCGCTCGAGGCCCTCTTCGCGGAACGTACCGTCGCGATTGTTCATCAGCAGTAGACTGGCGGTGGAATCGCAGGCTACAAAAATATCCGGCCAGCCATCCTCGTCGAAGTCGGCGGCCACGGCCGTAAGCCCGTAGTGACCCTGGATGTCCGCAATTCCCGCCGCTTTGGTCACGTCTGAAAAGGTGCCGTCCCCGTTGTTGTGGAAGAGCGAATGCAATCCGGGCGGAAGCCCCCGTGGACCGCAGTTCACGGCGATATTCTTGAACATGCAGTTTTCGTTCTCGCCGGGTTTTTGCGCGCGGCGAATGTCGAAGTCGAGGTAATTCGACACGAACAGATCAAGCTTGCCGTCGCGGTCGTAATCGATCCAGGTGCAGCCCGCGCCCCAGCGGGTGCGATTCGCCCCCACGCCGGCCTTTCCGGTCACGTCGGTAAACGTGCCGTCCCCATTGTTGTGATACAGAACGTTCTCGCCCCAGTAGGTGATGAACAGATCGTCAAAGCCGTCGTTATCGTAATCGCCGGCGCATACACCGCAAGGCCAGCCGGTTCGAAGCAGTCCCGCCTTCCGAGTCACGTCGGAGAACGTGCCGTCCCGGTTGTTCTTGTATAGGCGATTCGTCGCGCCTTCGGGAGCGCTGTCGAAGCGTGTCCCGCTTAGCACGAAGATATCCAGCCAACCGTCGTTGTCGTAATCGAGAAAGGCGCAGCCGCAGCCCATCGTTTCGATGATGTAGTTCTTGCGCTCCATGCCGCCGTAGACGATCGGGGCATGTAAACCGGCCGCTTGAGCGACATCCGTGAAGCGGGTCTGAAACGGGATGCCGGAGGGTTTGCCGCGAGGCGTGGGCTTCACGGTCCGCGTCGCCATGCCTTGCGCGCGCAACAAAGGAGCACCGCCGGCGAGTGCCAATAGTGCGCGCCTAGTCAATTTTGTGGGGCAGGTTGGTAACCTGCGGCCGATTGGCAATCGGCCCGATAATATTTCCGATTCAGAATAAGGCGGATTACCAATCCGCCGCAGGTTACCAACCTGCCC
>DATDHK010000116.1:0-7941 GCA_036521635.1 Bryobacteraceae bacterium
TTATCAATTTCGGCGCGGGAGATTGAACCGGCGATCGAGACCTTGTGCGACGCCAAGGTTTTGCTGCGGCTAAACGGCAAGCTCCTTGCCCTGGGAATAAATTGCAATTAGGGCCGGCTGTTGCCGTTATCCATGTCGGACACGATCAGCCAGCGTCCGCCAGAATCGCTGCGCAGCGTGAGCGTGAACTTCCCGCGATCCGCAGCGCCCGGCCGGTCCGTGAACGCTCCGATGATGTAGCCAATATTCCCCTCTGTCGCAAACGCTACCGCGCGAAGAGACAAAGGCCCACCGGCTCCGGTATAGAATCGCCGGATTGCCTCGCGGCCGCGGACCATGGCTGCGCCGGAAGCCAGCACAAAGCCGTCTTCCGCAAAAAGTTTCGCCAGAGCGGCAGAGTCTTTCCCGCTCCAGGCCTTCTCATAGTCCGCCAGCACCCTTGCAAGCGGCGCCGGCAAAGCAACGCTCGGTTGCGCTGTACTCTGCGCAAACGCCATCGAGAGACCCGCGAACGCCCAGGTCGCCAGCATCATATTCTTCATCGTCACGCTCCAGCAGGAGTAAGCTATTTACCATGACCCGAACCGTTCATTACCTTAGCGCGTTTGCTTTTGCTCTTGCCGGACTCCCCCTGCTCGCCCAAAGTTCGCCGCCGCCGGCCCCACTTCCGCGAGTTGTCTCTCCGGAAGTTCATTCCGACGCCACCGTGACCTTCCGTTTCCGCGATCCGAATGCCAAAGACGTTTTGCTCGCCATGGAAGGGACTCCGCGTGTGCCCATGCAAAAGGACGAACAGGGCATTTGGTCCATCACGACCAAGACTCTCGCGCCTGATATTTACGGCTATTCGTTCGTGGCCGATGGCGTCAGTCTCATGGACCCGGTGAATCATCTGATGAAGCCCAATCTGATTTTAAACAGCAGCGCAGTGCACGTACCGGGCCCTTCCTCGTTGCCGTGGGAGATAAACGACGTCCCACGCGGCGAGGTCCATCATCATTACTATCGGTCCGCCGTCGTCGGCGACGATCGCGATTACTTTGTCTACACGCCGCCCGGTTATGATCCCAGCGCGAAGACGCTCTATCCCGTTCTGTACTTGTTTCACGGCTACAGCGACGACGCCAGCGGCTGGACGTCCGTAGGCCGCGCGAATGTGATCGTCGACAATCTCATCGCGCAAGGAAAGACCAAGCCCATGCTTATCGTCATGACCCTCGGCTACGGCGCGCTCGAAATTGTGGATGGCCGGGGATCGATCGGCGACGCGAATTTGCGCGAACGAAGCTACAGCAAGTTCCGCGAAAGCCTGCTCAAGGAAGTGATTCCGCAAATCGAAAAAGAATACAAGGTTGCCAAGGACCGCGATTCGCGTGCGGTCGCCGGATTGTCGATGGGCGGCGCCGAGTCGCTCTATGTCGGCCTGAACGAATTAGACCGATTCGCCTGGATTGGATCGTTTAGCGCGGGTGGAACGTCCAGCGATTTTGACGCCGCTTATCCGGCACTGGATTCCAAAGTGAACGCCCGTCTGCGCTTGCTGTGGATCGCTTGCGGCGCCGAGGATCGCTTGATCGGGTCAAACCGCAAATTCCGCGAATGGCTGGCATCCAAGGAAATCCGTCATGTGGATATTGAAACGCCCGGCGCGCACACCTGGATGGTGTGGCGCAGAAATCTGGCCGAGTTCACCCCGTTGCTTTTTCGCTAACGCGCCGTGCGCAGATTCTCTTTCAGCAGCTTCTCCACTTCGCCCGCGAACTCGGCTTTCGCCTGACGGTGCAGATCGCCGGTTGCTGAACTTGGAAAGCCCGCGTGCACGCTCCGGACCAATCCGTCGCGTCCGAGCACAAATGTGGTCGGCCACGCGTTCCAATTCACCGCTTGCGTCAGCTTGTCTTTCGCTTCGCTCGGCTCGCCCCCCAGCAGCACGGTATACTCGATCCCGTATTTCTTGATGAACGCCCGCAATCTGGTCGGGTTCTTGAGCTGATCGGCTTCCTCGAACGACAGCGCTACAATCTCCAGGCCCTGGCTGCGATATTTCCGGTAAAGCTCCACCAGGAACGGGGTCTCGTCGTGGCAATTCGGGCACCAACTGCCGGTGATGTTCACCAGCACCACCTTGCCCCGGAAGCGCGCGTCGTTGTTGGTCACCAGGTGTCCATCCAAATCCGGAAAGCTATACCGGAACGACTCCCCGGGATCCTTCACGGTGGTGTGCTTGGTGGGATCGGTGGGCTCGGGCAATCCTTGCGCGCGAGCCCTGTCCCAACGTATGGCCGTGAGTTTGTTCTTCCCGTTCTGAAGAATATCGAGCGATCCGTCTTTTTGCAGCGTGATCTCAAACAGCGCCGGGCGAAGGCCGGAAAAGTGGCTAAGCACAAACTTGCCGTCCCGGTACATGCCCGTCAGGGCGCCCGTGTCGCCGTCCACGCGCAGAATGGATGCGGAAACCCGCGCGCCGGATTGCTCCACGATAAGCCGCCAGGCCAATTCGCCTTTTGGACTCTTCGTTGGAATTTGCCAGACGCCGCCAATCGAAGGAGCCGTGTCGTGGCCCGGCTGTGCCGGCGAGAACGGCTTGGCATGAAACGGATATATGCTGCGCTCGGTGCTTCCCTGCCGGATATACTGGCCATCCAGAAGGCCGTCGCGAACGGTGGCCTCCAATTTCGCCGCGAAGTGATCCCAGTTCAAGAGCAGAGAACCGTTGGATATTCGGCCGCTCGACGATGGCATGGGCTCATCGCCATTGAAGAAGATGCCCGTAGCATTCGCGCCATCCACCGACAGCTCAAATCGAAAGGGAATCTCCACACCGTTTACATTTACAGTTGCATCCCAGCGGCCCGCTAAAGATTCACCGGCTGCCGCGGACACAATGCCTAGAAACATTGCGACGAAAAGTCTGGCGCGCATGCCCGCAGGATAGCATGTCAATCTCGATCGCCCTGCTGGGGATTTAGAAATCCTCCCCCGCACTGCGGCGATCTAAACTAAGGGGGATGGCAGGGAAAGATCACGGAGAGAAATCGTTCTTCACGCCGAATCTCAAGATCCTGCCGCTGGGGCAGCGTGAATTGTGGCCATTGCTCGCCACTGTTCCCGCACGCTTCACGCTATACGGAGGAACAGCCCTGGCAATTCAGTTGGGTCACCGTGAATCGGTCGATTTCGACTTCTTTTCATCGCAAGCCTTTGATCCGCACGAACTACTTTCGGACCTTGGCTTTCTGCACTCGAGTCGCATAACCCAATCGTCTGCAAGTACGTTGAGTTGCGTAGTCTCTTTAGCGAACGAACAAGCCCAAGTCTCGTTCTTTGGCGACTTGCCGCTGGCGCGAGTGGAGTACCCGCTCTTGACCGATGACAACCGGATTCATGTTGCATCACTCATTGACGTGGGTGGAATGAAATTGTCCGTTATTCAAAAGCGCGGAGAGGCAAAGGACTACGTGGATATCGCGGCTCTCCTCAATGCTGGTCAAACTCTGGAAAAGCTTCTGTCGGCAGGCAAGACGATCTATGGAAGGCAATTTAATCCAGCCGTGGCCGTGCGGGCGCTCTGATTTTTCGACGATCTTAAGGGCGATCAACTGTCTCCGGCTGCAAAGCGAACCATCCGGCACGCGATCGCATCGGTGCGCTTGGATAGCTTGCCCACGCTCCCGCGGCGCGGGACAATAGGAGAGACTGAATTGCCGCAATGATGACGCCGCCGGACTTGCAATCCGTGGTAGACCAGACCGTTTGGTGGGAACCAGCTCGTTCTCAAGCCAAGGCCGATCTGGAATTCTTTCTTCCTTATGCCATGGCTTATGCCCCTGATGAGGCGCTGTCGCGGATTCGCCGGCAGGTGGCCGACGATCAATTGCGGGCCGCTTTGCGAGCCGCGCCGATTGGGCTGTTTGATCTTCAATCCTGGCGGTATTGGCACACTATCCTGGGCGTGTCGCCAATTCCACCGCGCCCCAGGCGCGCCTTCTTGAGCGAAGACGCGGAGCTTGACGACCGCTTCTCGAAATGTCTTCCCCGCTCACTGCCCATCTCTGCCTGACGCTCAGCGAGGCTCCACCCGCAATATTCCCGCGCCCCGTGTCATTCCCAGCAGCGTATCGTTCGGATACACATGGTCGACATTCTCCGGCGTGATGAGCTGATGCTTGATGAAGACCGCCGGCGGCGTAGGTTTACGCGCCAGAATATCGAGCGCCAGCCGAATCACTCCCGGCCCGTACTTCTCCGGAAAATAGGCAACGGACCCGATCAAGCGGGTGCGTGGCTCGCGCAGGCCCTCGCGCCCATCCGGTTCGCCGTTATGCCCCACCACCGCGCAATCTGACGCGCGGCCCGCTTCCTCAAAAGCCCGCAACGCACCCAGGGCGCTGGGGTCGGTGGCCGCGCCAACCAGCGTCCTCCTGGATTTTGACGTGCGCAAATGTTTGCGGATGCATTCCAGCGTGGTCTTGAATTGGCCGTCGCCATCCACGTGGACGATTCGGGTTTGATCCATGCGGCGCAACATTTCGTTGATTCCGGCCAGCATTCCGCGGATGCGCGACTGCGGGATCGAACCCGCCCGCGAAATCTCCACCATAATGATCTCGTCCACGTCGCCTTCCCAATGCCGGTTCGCCCAGCGGCCCAGATGCCGGCCGCCGATCAGGCCGGCCTCGTAATTGTTCGCGCCGAAATAAGTCGCGCCGGGATGCGGAATGTCGATCGCGATCATGGAAATATTCGCTTCCATCAGCTTGCCCGCGATCGCCGGCGCGACGGCTTCGTCGGCCTGGAACTCGATGGCCAGGTCCACTTGCTCGCGAACAAGCTGGTCCGCGTTACGAAGAGCGATTTTAGCGTCGTAGCGATTGTCCACCACCACCAGCTCCACGCCCGCGAGCTCGGCCGCCCGCACCAGGCTGGACGTGACTTCACGCGAAAAAGACGAGTCCTGGCCATGGCCCGCAAACCCGATCCGGTAGCGGCGGTTGGGGCGCATATGAGAAATCATGCGGTACTGGTTCTCGCCCACCTTTTCCAGGAAACCGCAGAAATGCAGCGTATACAGCAGGCGGAAACACATCACCTTGTTGTAGCCGGTGCGGCTGACTACGTCGCGGAGACGTAGAACTTCGCCTTCGGAACGAAATGCGCCCAGCACTTCGGCGGCATGCACCAACGATTTCACTACGTAGCGGCTTTGATCCGGGCGATTCATCGAGAGTGTTCTGACGTTTCGCTATTTATTCGCAAACTTTAGTTGGGCTTCCAGCATAGCAATCTCCCGATCGGCGATCTGACTGGAAGGGTTCTCCCGCAACTCTGCGCGATACTCGCTCAACGCACCCTGAAGATCGCCTTTTCGTTTCAGGACTTCGGCCAGCGATGCATGGTAGTTGGAGAAATCGTCCGGACCTTTGCGGCGGATCGCGTCCCGGATCAGCGCTTCGGCATCCTGGAGCCGATTCTGCTTCGTTCGCGCGATCCCAAAATATAGGTAGGTCTTGGGATCTTCCGGCCGAAGCTGAATCGCGCGAGCGAAATATGGCTCGGATTCGGAGATAAGATCGAGTTCCAGATAGCACCGCGCCACGCCGTAGGTCGCGTCCGGCAGGGACGGCTGCAAATCCAGCGCCCGGCGGTAATATTGCGCGGATTGAATGTAGGAGCGGCGCAGAAACAGCTCGGCTCCCATGCCCTGGTTGGCGATTTCGTTGTTTGGAGAAACGTCGAGAGCGCGTCGAAACAATGAGTAATTATCGGACCACTGCCCACTCTGCCGAATGGTTCCGAACGCCATCAGCCCAAGCAGCAGCGATACGATGGCGGCCCTCGCCGCGGTGGGGCGCCGTGCGTCAAACGCCGTCAAAATTTCGTGAAGCGTGACCGCGGCGATCAGGCAAAACCCGATCGATGGAAGATACAGATACCGGTCATGCACGTTTTCGTTGTGAGCGAATACGCGGAAATCCAAAACCGGCATGAGCGTGAGCAGCACCCATATTCCGCCGAATACCACCGCTTTCAACTCGCGGGCGCCGAACCAGATTACGGCCGCGGCCGCCAGGACGATCTCTAACGGGATCCAGAACTCCAGCATGGTGAAACGCGTTACGGCGGGGACAACGTAAAACAAGGTGAGCGGAAAAGGCCAGACTAGATGCTTGGCGTAAAACACCAGCATGGAAGGCCAGGTCATTACAACGTCAGAGAAAGGCGCCGGCGATATCGCGGCGCTCCAGCCATGCATCACCTGCAGGCGAACCGCGAAATAGACGGCGGCGACTCCAAGAAAGGGAAAACAGGCGCCGAGATTTTCCGCGAAGCGCCAACTCAAGCCCGGACTCTTGGCTCCGAAAATCCACTCATAAGAGAAGAGCAGGGCGGGCAGCAAAATGCAAACTTCATTTTCAAAGACGCCGAGGGCGTAGAAGAGCAGCGCCGCCGCGCGCCAGCGAAAGCTCCTGGTGTCCTTCGCTTTCAGATAACACAGGAATGCCGAGACGAAAAATACCGTGGCCAGCGGATCGGTAATGGCGGATGGCCAATCGATGGCCTCGATGTGCGCCGGATGGAGACCAAAGAGCGCCGCCGTTAACGCCGCGGCCATGCGATCCGCCGCAATCCGCCAAGCCAATCGGTAGACCAGAAAGGTCGCGGCCAAGTGGACCAGAACGCTGCTGACGTGCCATCCCCATGGATTGGCCTTGAACAACATCAAGTTGATGCGCAGCCACAATTGAAAGACCGGTCTGTAATAAGCGCCATCGTGCCAGGAAGCAATTCGCGCCCAATCGTCGTAGACGAATCCGAAGCCCAGCGTGTTGGAATAAACGGCGGCCGTGATTAGAACAATCCCCGCGGGTAAGACGACGTTCCGTAGCGTGGACGCGCGGCCGGCCATTTAGACAGCATCGCAGGGCCAGTCCTGCACTTCAACTATTTTGCAATTGTGGGGCAGGTCGGCAATCTGCCGCGATTGTCAAATCGGCCTGTTGCTTCAGAGCCCACTGCCACGCTGAGCTATCATAAGGTCTCTCGCCATTCCGAAGGATTCGATGAGTACATTACCGGACCAGCTCAAATCGTGCGGTGTTGTGGGCGCTGGCGGCGCGGGTTTTCCAACCTACGTGAAGGCGCAAAGCGACGTGGAATACCTGCTGGTAAACGGCGCGGAATGCGAGCCGCTGCTTCACAAAGATTACGAGCTGATGAAAAACTGCGCGCCGGGAATCGTGGAAGGCGCAAAGCTGATGCGCTCCGCCACTCGTGCGCGGCGCACGCGATTTGGAATCAAGACCAAGAACGCCGACGCCGTTACGGCCATTCAGGCCCACCTGGCCGGCACGGACATGGATACGGTTCTGCTCGGCGACTTCTATCCGTCCGGCGACGAATACGAATTGGTTTATAGCGCCACCGGCCGTTTGATTCCGCCGGCGGGCATTCCGCTGGCGGTTGGCTGCGTGGTCAGTAACGTCGAAACTTTGTACAACGTCGCGCGCGCCGCCGACGGACAACCGGTGACGCACAAGTTCCTGACCGTGACCGGGGCCGTCAAGAATCCAAAATCTTTTTGGGCGCCGGTTGGGACCAGCTTTCGCGATCTGATCGCCGCTGCCGGCGGGGCCACGGTCCCGGATTTCGGATTCTTCATCAGCGGCATCATGATGGGCCAACTTTCATTCGATCTCGATGACGTGGTCACCAAGATGACCTGCGGCATCATCGTTCTTCCGCGCGATCATTACCTGATTATGCGCAAGGAAAGGCCCAACGAATCGATGCGGCGGATCGGCAAGTCCGCATGCGACCAATGCAGTTACTGCACGGAATTTTGCCCGCGCTATTTGCTGGGTTACGACGTGCAGCCGCACAAGGTGATGCGCTCGCTTGGATTCACTGCTACGGGAGCCGCCATTTGGAATCAGTCGGCCG
>DATDHK010000117.1:0-3726 GCA_036521635.1 Bryobacteraceae bacterium
TCGCCACGGGGGCGCGGAATCCGTTGCGCAACGTTGGAACCCAGTGGACCGCGGCCGACACCATGTACGCGCTGGGCTACTATGTGCCGTCGCTTCAGGACCACATCGATATCCAGTTCCTGCCGAATCTCGAAGGGTACATTTGGGTTTTTCCACGCTGCGGCCATCTGTCGGTGGGGATCTGTGGAAAAGGGGAACCGGCGCAATCGCTGCGGGCGCGGCTGGAACGGTACATGTGCGAGAAGGGCATTTCCTACAAGGGCGCTTCGTTCTATGGGCACATGCTGCCTTCGCTTGAGAGTCCGGGCTGGAAGAAGAATCGGGTTGCGGGCGAGGGCTGGATGGCGGTGGGCGACGCCGGCGGATTGGTTGATCCAATTACGGGCGAAGGGTTGTACTACGCCATGCGGTCGGGCGATCTGGCGAGCCAGGTGGTTCTGAACGAATCGCACTCGATCGCCGAAAAGCCCCAAGCCTATTGTGGTTTGCTGCGCCGCGATTTCGCCGCCGATCTGGAATTCGGCGCGACACTGGCCAAGCGGGTTTTCCTGGGACGCTTTTTGTTCAGCACCGTGCCTGCGAGGATGGTGGGGTTCATCCGCCGCAGCCCGCGCTTCCGCGCGCTGATCGAGGATCTGTTCGCCGGCACGCAGCCATACCTCGATCTGAAGAGCCGGTTGTTCAAGAATCTGAATGGCACTTTGCAGGAAGCTGTAATGAACCTGTTCCTGCAAAAAGTGATTCCGGAAAAAACATAGGCAGGCCGCGCCGTGAATCGATCCAGATCCGAAGCGCTGTTCGCCGCCGCGCAGAAACTGATTCCGGGAGGAGTCAACTCGCCCGTCCGCGCATTTCGCAGTGTGGGTGGAACGCCGCCGTTTATCGCCCGCGGCGATGGATCGCGAATCTACGACGTGGACGGCAACGAGTATATCGATTACGTTTTGTCCTGGGGACCGCTGATTCTGGGCCATCGGCCGCCACAGGTGCTTGAAGCGCTGCGCGAGGTTCTCGAGATTGGAACAAGCTTCGGCGCACCCACTGAGCGTGAGGTGGAGCTGGCGGCACTGATTCAAGAGTGCGTTCCATCGATCGAAATGCTGCGGCTGGTGAGCTCCGGCACCGAAGCTACGATGAGCGCGTTGCGCGTTGCGCGTGGCTTCACCGGGCGCGATCTGACGATCAAGTTTGAAGGCTGCTATCACGGGCACGTGGATTCGCTGCTGGTAAAGGCCGGGTCGGGAATGGCGACTCTGGGCATCGCGGATACTGCCGGGGTTCCGGAATCGTTCGCCGCAACCACTATCGCGCTGCCATTCAATTCCATCGAGGCCGTTGAGGTTGCGTTCCGGGAGCGCGGTGACAAGATCGCCGCCGTCATTGTCGAGCCGGTGGTTGGCAACATGGGCTGCGTGCCGCCGCGCGACGGATTTCTGGAAGCTTTGCGCGAATTGACCGCCAGGCACGGCGCGCTGTTGATCTTCGATGAAGTGATGACTGGATTCCGGCTGGCGCTCGGTGGGGCGCAGCAGCTCTACGGAATCAAACCCGATCTCACGACGCTTGGCAAGATCGTCGGCGGAGGGCTTCCGCTGGCGGCCTACGGCGGGCGCGCCGATATCATGAGCAAGGTCGCGCCGCTGGGACCTATCTATCAGGCTGGAACTCTGTCGGGGAATCCGATGGCGGTGAGCGCCGGAATTGCGGTGCTGCGGTATTTGAAGGCGCATCCCGAGGTGTACGAGATCGTTGAACGGCGCACCGCGCAATTGACGGCGAAGGCGCCGGAAGGGATCACGGTGAATCGGGTCGGATCGATGTTCACCTTCTTCTTCACGGCCGATCCGGTGGTGGATTGGGAGTCGGCCAAGCGGTCCGACACCGCGCGGTTCAAACAATTCTTCCACTGGATGCTCGACCGGGGAATCTATCTCGCGCCCTCGCAATTCGAGGCCGGGTTCGTTTCGACGTCGCACAGCGAGCAGGATATCGCCCGAACCGTGGACGCCGCCGCCGAGTTCTTCAGCCGCGCTTGACGTTAGAATAATGGGATATGCATGAGGGCACGGCGGACCCGGCTGAACTGGGGCTGAATTCCGCTGGCATCGATTTCCCGGCTTGGAAAAAAGCCATTGGCGGAACAGCCGCGATATTACTCGCCATCGTTTTCTTCGCATCCGGTTGCTGGAAATTAACGGACCCATTTCAGTGGGCGCAGGCGCTTACCGAGTTCCGCGTTCCTTCCGGTCTCGCTCTTCCGTTCACGATGGCGCTGGGCATCGGCGAAACATTCGCGGCCGTGCTCATCCTGGTTCCGCGCTTCCGGCGGTGGGGAAGCTGGCTGATTGCGCTGATGCTGATCGGCTTCGTGGCGTACATCGGATTAAATTACAACACGCTCGCCGGCAAGGAGTGCAGTTGCTTTCCGTTGGTGAAGCGCGCCATCGGGCCGGGATTTTTCGCCGGAGATATCGCGATGCTGTTGATGGCGGCGCTGGCCGGATGGTGGGTCCGCAAGTCTGAAAACATCCGGGCGGCGCTGGTGGTGTTGGGCGCGGTGCTGGTGTTCGCCGGCGTTGCGTTCGGTGTAAACGCGGCCCGGCAGGGAGGCTTGAAAGCGCCGGCGTCCATTACGGTGGATGGAAAACCTTTCCCGCTGTCGCAAGGGGAAATATTTTTGTTTTTCTACGATCCGGAGTGCCTGCACTGCGATGCCGCCGCCCGGCGGATGGCCAAGCTGAATTGGAAGAACACGAAAGTGATCGCCATTCCGACGCACGACCCGCAGTTCGCGGCGTCGTTCTTGCACGACACCGGATTGCAGGCGGCGACGTCGCTCGACACTGCGCCGCTCCGCGCGGTTTTCAAGTTCGTGGATCCGCCCTATGCGGTGGCGCTGGAGCGCGGCCGGCAGAAAGCGGCGATTGTGTCCTTTGAAGAAAACGAACCCGCGGCGACGCTGCGGAAGATCGGTTTCGTGGAATAGGCGCGGTGGGCGCCACATCACTTTTGCAAAAACGAAGCCAAGGCTTGGGTTGCGGCTTGCAAAATCGACGGAGCAAGACAACTGAAATCCTTGCCGGTACAGATGCTGCGGAGCTGAGAGTTCCATTTTTTGCAAAACGAAGCCATTCTAGCCTTTTGTTTTCTAGCCGAGAGGTCGCGCGCGCCTCCGAGTTGCACTAGCGCGTCCACCAGAATGCCCTCGCCCCGGATCAGACCGAGAAGGCATCTGCGGCTTCTAGCCAGCCGCCGCACGGAGGCGAGAATATCTAACGCGCACCCCGGAGCGTATTGGCTGGCGAGCTCAATCTGACCGGCGGCGCGAAGTTTCGCTTCGACTACGGTGAGCGATTGGGTCAGTCCTGGTTTCGCTCTGCGGGCCAGGAACTCCAGCATTTCGGGATCTAACACGTCGTAGGTGAGATCGGTCCGAACCTTCGCGCGGAACGGCGGCGTGGCTTGAAAGAGCAGGATGGCGTTGGCTCTTTGCCGATCGTGAAATTCTTCCAAGTGCTGAAAGTATGCCGGCGGAAGGCATTCTCGAAGAGCGATCTGAACGGCTCGGGATATGGCGCTAAACGCGGGCAAAAAATCTGTGGCGCACTCGCCGGGAGCCGAGAGCCATTGCGCGTCGGGATTAAGGAATTGAATGTCTGTATCTATATTTATTAGCATCCCCGAGGAACGCCGATTGCCAATCGGCGGCAGGTTACCAACCTGCCC
>DATDHK010000118.1:0-2387 GCA_036521635.1 Bryobacteraceae bacterium
CCGGGAAGGGCCGCAAGCGATGGACCAACCGGTGGAAGGCCGCCCTGAACGCCTTCGACATGACCTTCGACGGCCGCCTCAGCGCGGTTTGACGATTTCGATGCCTCGGCGCGCCGCCCTGATTGCCCGTCTCTCCGGTGATGAGAATCGTTCGATCGTTTGTTATGGTCGTCCTAGTTTGCCGTCCTAATTTACAGTGCCGAGCGACATGCCTGGTCAATCAGGCGCGTGCCTGCAACCGCGATTGGAACAGCGGAGCAAAGGCCGGTCGCACATCGACGAACATCACGGTCCACAGTACAGCCACGAAGAGGGCCAGCGGAAGCCCGCTCGGGGCCATCAAAACGTGGAAAGAAAGAATGTTGACGATCACCGGCGCCAGCACGGCCACCGCCAACGGCGCGTAACGGTTGACCAGCAGAAGCACCGCTGCGATGACCTGGAAAGCGAAGATCACCCACAGGTAATGCGAGGCATAGAGGGCACCCATGAATTGCCCAGCGATGCCTCCCGGCGGGGGAAGTGGAATGAAGTTCAGGAAGCCGTTCAGGCCGAAAACAAGAAAGATCACGCCCGCCAGATATCGGGCGATTGCGGAAGCGGTTTTCTTAACCGGGTTCTCCTTTTGGTCGGCAGCCATTACATGGCGCAATCATATTGATGTCAATATAGTTGATAGTGTATACTTCAGGAAGATTCAGGAAACGCGCGCCAGGATCATAGGGGAAGACGTGTATGTGTGGGTCTTTACCAGCCTGGAGGAAGTCGCGTTCGTGCTCAGCGAGAGTCGCGAGGCTAGCACCGCACAGAACTTGCTGGCTGATTTCAAAGGCGTGTTGGTATCGGATTTCTATACCGGATACGATTCAATCGACTGCATTCAGCAAAGGTGCCTCATTCATCTGATGAGGGACATCAACGAGGATCTTTGCAAGCAACCATTCAACGAGGAGATGAAGGGTATAGCTCGGGATTCAGGAATGCTGCGGCCAGACAGTGCCGCAGACGCGCGACAAAGTATGGGAGGAGTGGTTCGGTTTCCCAGCCATGCGCATGGTGAACGGCAAGTACCCGTTGCCGCAGAAGCCGGGCCTTGGCTTCGACCTCACCGAAGACGCCCCACAGGCTCTCCCTAGTTGCCGGCCGCGAACGACCTCCGGTAATGATCCAGGGCGAACGCCAGCAACGAGCGCGTCACGTTGTCGTTCGGTTTGAACTGCGCCGTGACTTTCGGCTGGAAGTCGTTCGGACCCTGCTCCAGCGTGAAGAACACCTGGAGAATTTGCTTATTGATCGCGATCTGCACATAGCCGCGCATGGCCGCCGGAATGCTGGCCTGATCGGCGAGCTGTAGAACCTGTCCGCTGTAAGTAACGAACAGATCCGAATCGGCCAGCGCCCGCGCCGCCGAATCCAAACCCAGCGCCCGCACCAGCGCGGCGGCCACATCCAACCGGCTGACCAGCCCGCCCGGATTGAACGTCGATCCGCTGGCGCTCAGCATACCGGCCGGCCCGAAATTGTAGTCGCGCAGCGTCGATCCGCTGGCAGTCACCGCTTCGGCAATGGCTGCTTGCGCGCCGCTCACATCGGTGAACACCGGACTCGCCGCCAGCGATTGCCGAAGCGCCGTGTTGAGCACCAGCGTCTGCGCGAAATCGCCGCGCGTGACAGAGGACTGCGGATGGAACAGCCCGTCGCCCGCCGTATCCATGATGCGATTCGTCAGCACAAACTCAATCTCGGCTTGCGACGGATCACCCTGAATGTCCGCAACCGGCGTCAGAATGAATTGCTGTTGCGTAATGCTTCCGTCAACCGGCCCCGGCGTGGCAGCGCCCGAAGTAGGAAGACTGACTTCAGGAAGAGTAGTCAGACCACGCACACCGCGCACCTCCAGCAGCCACTGACCCGGTACCGGATTCTTCACGATAACCTCGCGGGTCGGAGCGTCCAAAACAGGAATCGCGATTCCGCTGGAATACTTGACGCCGTTCGGATCCGTAAGCAAAATCCCAGCAGTATTGCCGTCGCCCGTCGTTGCGGCGTTATCGATGTGGGCCATCACATCCAGCACCGACATGTTGGCTTGCACCGTGAAGTTCAACGAATTCGCGCTGCCCGGCCCCGGCAAGGCGGCCGGACTGTAGTCGATGTGGAAAGGCTGCGGTTGCGGACCGGTGGCGTTGAAACTTGCGTTGTAGTGCTGCGCGTCCACGGGGCCGCCATACGATCCGTAATTCTTGGCGCGATTGAAAACCTTGTCGATCGCGGCGTAGACATTGATGTAGCCCGCGCCCACTTCCCAGCGCGAGAACCCAGGCATCTGCGAAGCCGTCTGCCCCAGGATCTGTTTGATGTCGTCCGGCGCGAGCGTAGGATCTGCG
>DATDHK010000119.1:0-8626 GCA_036521635.1 Bryobacteraceae bacterium
AGATCGCAAATGTTGACGAAATGAGTTTCGATGCCCAGCGGCTCCAGCACCTTGCACAGCAGACTGGTCGTGGCGCCATACAGCGCACTGGCGGCCAGGATCGATTTGCGGCGATCGTTGAGCGCGGCCAGCAAGGCGATATGCACGGCCGTCATTCCCGATGAACACGCCAGCGCGCCGTGGCCGTTCTCGAGCGAGGTCATCAGCTCTTCGAGCGCCGCATTGGTCGGATTGTCGTAGCGCGAATAGCAATAGCCGTCTTCTTCACGCCCCAACACGCGGTCGAGCTGCGCGGTGCTTTCGTATATGTAGCTGGCGGCGGTGTAGATGGGCGTGGTGACGGGGATGAACGCGCCGGGCTTGGCTGGATCCGCTTTCCGGTCGCCGGCATGGATGGCCTTGGTCTCGATTTTCATGTGCTATTTCCTCTTCCAGCGCGCTCCCTCTTTGGTGTCTTCCAGGATGATGCCCGCGTCCAGCAGTTGAGCGCGAATCTGATCGGAACATTTGAAGTCGCGATTCTTTTTCGCTTGCGAACGCTCGGCGATCAACGCCTCCACTTCTGAATCGGAAATGCCGGTCTCGTTACGGGTCGGCCGAAGCACGTCGAAGATCGCGTCGAATCGATCCAGTACGGCCAGCGCCGGCCGGGCATTGCCCGCACGGAAACCGCCGGAGTCCATGGCGGTGTTGGCGTCCCGCACGTATTCGAATAGAGCGGCCAGCGCTTCGGCGGTGTTCAGGTCGTCATCCAGGCTTTCCTCGAACTGCTGGACTGCCGCCTGCGCCCGATCCGTCAACGCTTGCTCAACGCCCTCCGGAAATTTGTCCGTTTCCAGACGCAGCTTGAAATTTCGCAGCCGGTCGATCGCGGTGGCGGCGGCCTTCAATCCATCGAAAGTGAAATTCAGCTTCTTGCGATACGGAACCGACGCGAAAAGATAGCGGACCGCTTCGGGCGCGTAGCCCATTTCCAGCAGGTCGCGCAGCGTATAGAAATTGCCCGCCGATTTGGACATCTTGTGCGATTCGATATTCAGAAACTCCGCATGCAGCCAGAAACGCGCGAAGGGCTTCGACGTAATCGCCTCCGACTGGGCGATTTCGTTTTCGTGATGCGGGAAAATCAGGTCGACGCCTCCTGCGTGTATATCGAGCGTTTCGCCGAGATACTTCATGGCCATAACAGAACATTCAATGTGCCAGCCCGGACGGCCCGGTCCGATGGCGCTCTCCCAGAAAGGCTCGCCGTTCTTGGACGCCTTCCACAAAACGAAATCGCGCGCATCGGCCTTATCGTATTCATCGGCATCCACGCGCGCGCCCACTCGAATACCGCCGAAATCGTTGTGCGATAGCTTGCCGTATTCCGGGAATTTCGAGATGCGGTAGTAAGTGGAGCCGTCGCTCTGATAGGTGAAACCATGCGCGCCCAAATCCTGGATGGCGGCCACCATTTCCTGGATGTGCTCGGTGGCTTTCACCACGCGCTCGGGCCGTTCCAGGCGAAGCGCCGCGCTGTCTTCCAGAAATGCCTGCGTATAGCGCTCGGTGTATTCGGCGAGCGATTTATTTTCGGCGGCGGCGCTGCGGATGATCTTGTCTTCCACGTCGGTGATGTTCATCACGTGGTCCAGTCGATAGCCGCGCGCGCGCAGCCAGCGGCGCAGAATATCCTCGAACGTGAAGGTCCGAAAATTTCCGATGTGCGCGTAGTTGTAGACCGTGGGTCCGCAAGTGTACATGCGTACGGTGTTGCCTTCGAGCGGCGCGAACGGCTCCACTTGTTGGGTGAGGGTGTTGTAGAAACGCAATGCCATGGGGAGGGGTAAACCTCTATGGTAACCGACGCAACAATGAAGAGCTAGTGCTGTGGAGATCTCGTACCCTTCTGGCTTGATCGACTGTCTGAAAGGTATGAGATCGCCGACGCACTACGGCCGCGGGCGCGGCAATTCCCACTCTCAGTGAGGATGAACGCGCGATTCTCGGCCTCATTGCATCCCACCAAGTTCTGAGCCCGCGGGAAAGCCAAGCGCAACTGCGATTATCACCGTCAATCCTGAGCAGATTGAAAATATTGGTGCGCGAGGGCGTATTAACTAAGGAAGGCTGTGGTCCAACTGTCAGGTTGCGACGTTGGCACTCCGCTTGCCCAGAGATTGGTACGTCTCCGTTGACGCCATCAGGCGCCTGCACGGAACGTGGGAGGCTCGATGAATTTGCGAACTTTGTTCCGTTTTTCTGTCCTTTCTGCAACGGTCGTCTCGTTTACGTTCGGACAGCAGGTAACCTACAAGCTTTCTGGAATCGGATTCAGTCCCTACCTTTCCGGTCAGGACCCGAATCAAAACCTCACCATCAGCCAAAGCCAGATTCAGCAGCGCATGGCGATCGTTGCGCCCTACACCAATTGGGTCCGCACGTTCGGATGCACGCACGGCCTGGACAAATCTGGCGTGGCCGCTCGCGGCCTTGGTTTGAAAGTGGCGATCGGAATCTGGATCGGGCGGGATTCCACGGCAAATTCCCAGGAGATTGCCTGCGGCGTCGCGGTAGCGCAGAGCGGCCAGGCGGACATGGTGATCGTGGGGAGTGAAACGCTCCTCCGCGGCGATGTTTCCGAGCAGCAGCTTGTCGCCTACATCCAGACGGTCCGGCAACAGGTCCCCTCCAATATTCCGGTCACCAGCGCCGACATTTACGGGATCCTGCTGGCTCATCCGGCGATCATTCAAGCCTCGGATGTTGTCATGGCCAATTTTTATCAGTACTGGGAAGGATACTCGATCAACACGGCAGTCAGCGGGCTACATCTCGCATATAAACAGCTTGTCGCCGCCGCAAACGGCAAAGCCGTACTGGTCTCGGAAACGGGCTGGCCCTCGGCCGGCAATGCGGTGGGCGCCGCCGTTCCCTCGCCCGCCAACGCCTCCGCCTATTTCATAAATTTCGTGTCGTGGGCCAAGGCGAATAATGTTCAGTACTTCTACTTCGAGGCGTTCGACGAAGCGTGGAAAGCCCAGTACGAAGGACCTCAGGGCGCAGCCTGGGGACTCTGGGATCAGCTTGGGAATCTCAAGCCGGGAATGCAACCCGTGTTCGACGGCCAAACGGCGCCCGACAACTGGAGCGGATCGGAACTGCCCGGCGGGCCCGGTACGCCATCGGTCGCGCTCACGTTCGTCGCTCCCGTCGGCGATTCCCGTCCGGTTTACGGAAATGTTTTGCACGTGCGGCCGGCGGACTACAAAATCGCTCTGTATATTCAGGTTTTTGGCAACTGGTGGACGAAGCCTTTCTTTAACCAGCCGCTCACGTCCATTCAATCCGACGGAACATTTTTCTCCCCAATTGTTACGGGAGGCTCCGACGCCCAATCGACGCGCGTGCATGCTTTTGTCGTGCCGAACGGCTACAATCCTCCGCTACTTGCCGGCTCTTCAACGCTTCCGGCGGAGCTGACCCAGAACTCGGTCGCAAACGTTGAAGTGATTCGCGGCGCCGACAGCATCTGCGGAAAGGTGACCGACGGCTCCGGCGGATTCGGCCTGTCGGGCGCAACGATTTCGCTCAACGGCGGCGCAATTTCCGCGCAGAGCGTGGCGACCGGCGAATTCTGTTTCCCGAATCTTACGCACGGCGCGAACTACACCGGCACGGCGGCGCTGACCAACTACGTTTTTACGCCGCCATCGCAAAGCGTGACCGGCCTCAGCGGTAACGCGATCATGAACTTTACCGCGAACGGCGTGCCAGGCGCGCCATCGGTTCCGATTCCTTCCAACGGCGCTACCGGCATTTCGCCGAACGTCACCATAGGTTGGACCAATTCGGGCTCGACAACTTCCAACGATTTCTTGTTCGGAACTACAAACCCGCCGCCGTTTCTGGCCAACGCCAGCGGAAGCACGTACACCCCGGGCGCTCTGAATGCCGCGACAAAATACTATTGGCAGGTGGTGGCCCGTAATGCGTTCGGCGCGACGCCGTCGCCCGTCTGGTCCTTCACGACCCAGGGGCAAGAGATCGGGTCGGTGGACATCGCGGGCAACGCCAGCGGAGTTGCGACTGTGCTCAAGGGCGCCACGATGTACGTGATCGGCTGGGCAGCGGACACCGCGACCGGCGCGCCGGTGCAAAGCGTGACGGTTTTTGTGGATGGCGTAAGCGTGGGAACGGCTACGTTGGGCTTCGCGCTTTCCGATGTGGCCAATTACTATGGGCGCAGCGACTACACCAACAGCGGGTGGAGTTTCCAGATGTCCACCAGCGCTTTGAGCCTGGGCCAGCACACCGTCACGGCCAGGACGGTTGGATCTTCGGGAACGCTACAATTGCCCAGCAGAACGGTGAACATCACGGCCCAAGGGCAGGAGATCGGGTCCTTGGACATCGCCGGGAATTCCGGCGGCGGCGGGACTGTGCTGAAAGGCGGCACGCTCTATGCGATCGGCTGGGCGGCCGACACCGCCACCGGCGCGCCGGTGCAAAGCGTGACGGTTTTTGTGGATGGCGTAAGCGTGGGAACGGCTACGTTGGGCTTCGCGCGTTCCGATGTGGCCAATTACTATGCGCGCAGCGACTACACCAACAGCGGGTGGAGTTTCCAGATGTCCACCAGCGCTTTGAGCTTCGGTTCGCATACCGTGACGGCGACAGTGGCCGGTCCGTCGGGGACCGCGCAGTTGGGCAGCAGGACCATCAATATCCAGGGGCAGGAAATCGGCGCCTTGGACATCGCCGGGAATGCCAGCGGCGGTAGCACGGTAGTGAAAGGCAGCACGCTATACGTAATGGGCTGGGCGGCCGACACCGCCGCCGGGGCTCCAGTGCAGAGCGTGACCGTCTTCGTCGACGGCGCGAGCGTAGGAACGGCGACGTTGGGCGTCGCCCGTTCGGACGTGGCGAACTACTACGGGCGCAGCGACTACACCAACAGCGGATGGACTCTCCAGATGTCGACCAGCGCCCTGAGCGTAGGTGCGCACACAGTGACGGCGACCGCGCAGGGGCAATCTGGGACAGCCCAGGTAGGAAGCAGATCCGTCAACATTCAATAGCGGGCACTGCCCCTCAGGCGGGCGCGACTATCCGCCAATGTCAGCGCCCGCCGCCGTCCCGTTATGAACGCAATTTGCGAGCGAACAAGCCCAGACCAATCAGTCCGGCGCCCAACAGCCCCATCCCGCCGGGCTCCGGAACATCGCCATTATCGATGAACGGCGCGCCACTGAAAATATTGTAGGTGGTCAAGCCCAACATGTAGGTGGTTTTGTCCACGTAGTCGTCGCCCGTACCGACTTGAAGCTGGGTGACGAAAGCGTGCGGCGAATTGTTCACTGTCGTGTAACTCGGGAAACAGCTAAACGGACCGCCATTATTGGACACACAGCCGTCCGAGAAAAGCTGCGCCGTCGTCGCAGTTCCGTGGCCATCGTCGATCAGGACCAGCACGTCGCTCCAATTGTGATTGTCCGTCGGGTCCGCGCCCGTATGTTCCAGCAGCACGATGTAGAACGCGGTGTCGCCGCCGGGGCCGAGTTGAAAGATATTCGACATTTCCGAAGGCACGCCGGCGGCATTCGACTCATAAGCGTTGCAGGTGAAGCCGCTGTTTATGCCTGGGTTGGGGGAACAGGAACTTACCGGTGCGCCGCTCGCGGCTATCGCGGCCAAGCACAATGCCAGCGCTCCGGGAACAATTCTACGCAATACGCTTTTATTAAACATCATTGATCTCCTCCAGGATTCAAAATATGTTTAGTCTGTACTACGTCAAACTGCATTAACCGTACTACGTCTATTGGCTAATTGCAAGAATAAGACATGGATAAAATAAGATAAATACAAGGAAATGCGAAGAGCAATAAACATTTAGGCGAAGAAAAGGCGAGGCTGGCCTGCCTGTGAATGCACCCGTCCCCTCCAACAAAGCTACATTGAGAAGGTGCGTTTTGAGCTACAAGCCGAATGCCCCGACACAGGCGCGCGCGCCGGACTGATTCACACCGCGCACGGCACTATTGAAACGCCGGTCTTCATGCCGGTGGGCACGCAGGCCACCGTCAAAGGAATCCCGCAACGCGACCTCGCCGGCGAGCTCGACGCCCGCATCATCCTGGCGAATACGTATCATCTTTTTCTGCGCCCCGGCCACGAGCTGATCCAAAAATTGGGCGGCCTGCACCAGTTCATGTCCTGGCCGCGAGCCATCCTTACCGACTCCGGCGGATTCCAGGTGTTCAGCCTCAGCGATCTGCGCAAGGTCACCGACCAGGGCGTGCTATTCCGCTCCCATCTGGATGGCGACGCGCATTTGTTCACGCCCGAATCCACCGTCGATGTGCAATTCGCGTTCGGCAGCGACATCATGATGGTGCTGGACGAATGCCTGGCCTACCCCGCCAGTCACGAGGCCGCGAATCGCGCCATGCGCCGGACCATCGAGTGGGCGCGCGCCGGTTACCGGCATTACCGCCGCCGCGTGGAAGAGAGTGGATCGGAATCCGCGCTATTTCCCATCGTGCAAGGCTCGATGTTCGCCGGCCTGCGCAAGACTTGCGCTACTGAACTGATCGAACTCGATGCCCCCGGCTACGCCATCGGCGGACTCTCAGTCGGCGAGCCGCGATCGCTCAGCCTGGAGATGACCGAAGCGACCACGCCGCTCTTGCCTCGCGGCCGGCCTCGCTACGTCATGGGCGTGGGCATGCCGGAAGAGCTGCCCGAGTATGTCGCCCGCGGCGTGGACATGATGGATTGCGTCCTGCCCTCGCGCAATGCGCGCAACGGATATTTGTTCACGTCCGCGGGACGCGTGGTCATCAAACACGCGCGCTATCGCGAAGATCCGTCGCCGCTGGACGCCAACTGCCGCTGCTACACCTGCCGCACTTATTCGCGCGCGTACCTGCGGCACCTGTTCCAGGCCGGCGAAATCCTGTTTTCCACGCTCGCCACTTTGCATAACCTGACGCACTACCTTGACAGGATGCGGCAAATCAGGCAGTCTATACTGCTTGGGGGTTTTCGGAATTTTCTGGACGGCATCCGCGGCGCAGCCGTAGAATTACCTTAGCTTGTCCCCGTCATAAGTTGCGCTCCCTTTGAATCGAACCGGTGAGAATGACACTTTTTAGTTTTTTGCTGCAAACGCCCGCCGCGACAAACCCGATCATGGGTTTCCTGCCCCTCATAGTAATTGTCGGCATCTTCTATCTGCTGGTTTTCATGCCCATGCAGCGCCAGAAGAAGCAGCAGGCGCAGATGTTGAAGGACCTTCAGAACGGGAGCGTGGTGCTCACCACCGGCGGCCTGGTAGGCACCATTGTGAGCATCAACAATGATGATACCCTGATACTACGGGTCAAGCCGGATAACATAAAACTACAGGTGGCTCGCAGCGCCGTCTCGGGGTTGGTGACGGAAGAAAAGAAGACATAAACAGTTTCTAGTTTCGCGTCATATCCGCGTGTGCGGCGGCGGGAAACCAGACACGGAAATTCAGATGAAGCGTAACATCAAAATCAAAATTGGCATTATCGCCGCGGTCATCCTGATCTGCATTTACGGCATCGTGGGACTGCCCAAGTCCAAGGACGAGCTCATCGCAAATTGGAAGAAGAACATCCACCTCGGCCTGGATTTGAGCGGCGGCACCCAACTGGTGATGGCCGTTCAGCTTCAGGACGCCTTCAAGGCTTTCGGCGACAACACCATCGAGCGCATGAAGGAAGAGCTGAGGAAAGACAACATCGATTACACCACCATGGATCGGAACGACCCCAACAAGCTTGAAGACGCCGACAAAATCCAGATCGATGTCAAAGGCGTTCCGGTCGGCAAAAGCTCGGTCTTCCGCAGCACCGTGGCCGACCGCTTCCCCGAGTGGACCCTGGTGGCCGTAAATTCCAACGACTACCGCCTCAACATCAAGACCACCGAAGCGTTGAAGCTGAAGCACGACACCATGACCCAGACCATGGGAACCATCGAGCGCAAGATCAACGGACTGGGCCTGGCCGAATCGTCGGTGCAGCCCACCGGCCGCAGCGACGCCGAGGCGGAGTTGTTGGTGCAGCTTCCGGGCGTGGGCGATCCCGCGCACGTGAAACAGTTGCTACAGACGCAAGCCGTTCTCGAATGGGATGAAGTGAAGGACGGCCCGTTCGCCACTAAAGAAGAAGCGCTCGCCAAGCATGGCGGTGTTTTACCGCTGGGCACCAAGCTGGCGCCAACGACCATACGGGGCGGCCAGCAGAGTTGGTATCTCATTTCCCGGGCGCCGGTGGTGCGCGGCACCGACATTCGCGACGCGCATGCGACACAGGGCGAGTTGAACCGTTGGGAAACCGGTTTCGTCCTCACCCAGGAAGCGGCCAAACGATTCGAGCGATACACCGAAGCCAACATCAACAATCGCGCGGCCATCGTGGTGGACAACCAGATCATCAGCGCGCCGACCATTCAGAGCCGCATCAGCGATACCGGCCGGATTACCGGCGCCGCCACTCAAGAGGAAGCGGCCGACCTGGCCTTGAACCTGCGAGCCGGTTCCCTGCCCGCCAGCGTGGTCTATCAGGAAGAACGCACCGTCGGCCCATCGCTTGGCGCCGATTCCATT
>DATDHK010000120.1:0-9399 GCA_036521635.1 Bryobacteraceae bacterium
GAGCGGATTATGGCCTGCACCGAGGCACTGCTGCGCGACGCTGAGGCACTGCGAGAGGTGTTGAGTCCGGAACGCGTCTTTGCCCTGAGCACGACCCAGCACGAGCAGATCCTCTCGGTTCTCCAAGGGAGCGGGTCCGCCATTCGTCTCCACATCCGATACCGAAGTAGTCCTGCGCGCCTACGAGCAATGGGGCGCCGCCGCCCTGCAGCGGCTGCGCGGAATGTTCGCGCTCGGCGTCTGGGACGAGTCAGCCGAAACTCTGACCCTGGCGCGCGATCCGCTGGGCATTAAACCGCTCTACTACTACCAGACCGCCGACCTTTTCCTGTTCGCCTCCGAACTTCGCGCGCTGCTCGCAACCGGACTCGTGCCCCGGCGGGCCAGCTTCGAAGGCCTCGTGTCGTATCTCGAATATGGATCGGTGCAGGGTCCGCTGACCATCGTCGAGGGCATCCGGTCGGTTCTGCCCGGGCACTCGCTCGAGGTCAAAATATCCGGTAATCAATTGCAAGTCATGGAAACCGCCTTCGGCGACGCCCTCTATCGGGAAGACTCAACGCCTGCGTTTCGGGATCGCCGCGAAGCTGTCACACTGCTGCACGAAAAGCTGAAAGAGTCCGCCGAGCTTCACCTGGTGAGCGACGTTCCGGTGGGCGTTTTTCTCTCGGGCGGCATCGATTCGGCGTCGCTGATCGCGCTCATGGCGCAAGTCTCCGGCCGGCGGCCCAAAGCCTACAGCGTCATTTTCGAAGAGCGCGAGTTTTCTGAAGCCGACCAGGCCCAATACGTCGCGCGCAAATTCGAGGCGGACCATCACGAGATTTTCCTTACAGACAAAGCCTTGTTTGAGCTGCTGCCCAGCGCGTTCCAAGCCATGGACCAGCCCACTTTGGACGGCATCAACACCTTTGTAATCTCGAAAACCGTTCGCGAAGCGGGAATCAAGGTTGCGATGTCCGGCTTGGGCGGCGACGAACTGTTCGCCGGATATCCCAGCTTCCGGCGGGCGCGCCAGTTGAAGCGGCTCTCGATTTTTCCGCGTCCGGCGCGCCAGGCGGTCTCTAACGGCGGGCGTAGTCTATGGAACCGTTCGGTAGGCACGCGGAAATTCTGGGACATGCTCGAAAGCGATGGATCGCCTCGGGCGGCCTACGACATTTCGCGGCGGGTGTTTTCCCGCCAGGAAACAGCCGCAATGCTGCCGGCCGCCATGCATCTCGCGCCCGCGGCGCACCACCCGAACGGCGGCGATCCGGTGAACGCCATCTCGCGCTATGAGATGCAAGGCTACATGACCAACACCTTGCTGCGCGACACGGATTTCATGAGCATGGCGCATTCGCTGGAGGTCCGGGTTCCGTTCCTCGATCCGGAAATCGTCCGCTTTGTAATGCGCGTGCCGGGCGATTGGAAGCTGGATGGAAGCCGCCCCAAGCCGCTGTTGCTGGACGCCCTGAACGGCGCGATTCCGGAGCGCGTCTGGAAGCGCCGCAAGATGGGCTTCACGCTGCCTTTCGAGCGCTGGATGCAATCCACGCTGAAGCCCGATCTGGAGCGGGCCCTCACTTCCCACTCCCTCTTCCGCGCGCTGGGGCTCCGTTCGGAATTTATCGGGGCGGTTTGGAACTCCTTCACACACAATCCGCGCGCCGAGAGATGGGCGCGCCCGTGGGCGTTATTCGTTTTGAAGAAATGGTGCGAATTGAACCGCGTGGAGATCTGATGAAGGTCCTCGAAGTCGTGCCGTCGTTCTACCCGGCGCACATCTACGGCGGACCCATTCAGTCGCTCTATCATTTGTGCCGCAGCCTGGCCGACCTGGGTTGCGACGTCAAGGTGCTCACGACCAATGCAAATGGACCAAGGGCGAACCTGGATGTCGACACGCGCGATGAAGTCGAACTGGATGGACGTTTTCGAGTGCGCTATTGCAGGCGGCTGCTGTTTGGTTCGGTGTCCTGGCGGATGCTTCTGCGCTTGCCGTCATACGCCAAGTGGGCGGACGTGATTCACCTCACTTCGGTCTATTCGTTTCCCACTCTGCCCGCGCTCGTGCTGGCCCGGCTGTTGGGCAAGCCGGTGGTGTGGTCTCCGCGCGGATCGCTGCAACGTTGGCAGGGGTCCAGCCGCGTCGCGCTTAAGTCTTTCTGGGAACATCTGTGCCGGCTGCTCGCTCCACCGGGGATGGTGCTGCACGTAACCTCTCGAGACGAAGCAATCCAGTCGGCTAAAAAAATGCCGGGCGCGCGTACTATCGTCATCACCAACGGAATTCATGTGACCGGCGCCGGCCGGCGGAGTCCCGGCAGCTTTCTACCCGATGGAGTCCTACGATTGGTGTACATTGGCCGGCTTCACCCTATTAAGGCGCTTGAGAATCTGTTGTCCGCCTGCCGTCTTCTTCGCATGAAGTGGACGCTCTGCATCGCGGGAACCGGCGAGCCGGAGTACGTTGAAGACCTTCGGTCGCGTATAGCGGGCAACATACAGATGCTGGGGCCGATTCTCGGACAAGAGAAGGATACTCTGCTCAAAAACGCCGATCTGCTGGTGCTGCCGTCGCATTCGGAAAACTTCGGGATGGTGGTGGCCGAAGCGCTCGCGCAAGGTGTGCCTGTGATCGCCGCTCACGGAACGCCGTGGAAGGGCCTGGAGGACCATCACTGCGGCATCTGGACAGCAAACGATCCCGCCAGCCTGGCGGCGGCGATCGAACGTGCCGCTTCCATGCCTCTTTGGCAAATGGGGGAAGCCGGCCGCGACTGGATGCTGAAGGAATTTTCCTGGCAAGGCGTAGCCGGCAAAATGTCTGAGCTCTACTCGGAGGTGCAGCAGCATGCAAGCCGTTTGTGAGCCGCTGGTCCGGCCCAGCTCGTTCACGCTCGGGCACCGGCTGGGGCGGGCCATGTGGGGCGTTGTATATATATTCCTATTCCGGCCGACACCGAGAATTCTAAATGGCTGGCGCATCTTTCTGCTGCGCTCATTCGGGGCGCGTTTGGAACGCGGCGCGGTGGTGCATCCATCGGCGCGAATCTGGGCGCCGTGGAATCTCAGCATGGGCGAGGGCGCTTGCCTCGGCCCCTACGTCGACTGCTACGCCTGCGCTGAAATTACGCTCGGCCCATGGTCGGTGGTCTCGCAATACAGCTTTCTGTGCGGGGCTACGCACGATTACACCTCGCTCCGTTTGCCACTGGTGACAAGGGCAATCGGCATTGGAAAGCATGCCTGGGTTTGCGCGGATGTTTTCATCGGCCCGGGCGTGAGCATCGGTGAAGGCTCGGTGATCGGCGCACGGTCGTCGGTGTATCGCGACGTTCCGCCCTGGTCCGTATTCGCGGGAAATCCCGCACGGCGCGTCCGCTCCCGCGAAATTCGTGAATCGCCATGAGCATCAGCATCCTGATCTTGACTTTGAACGAAGAGAGCAATCTGGAGCGATGCCTCCAAGCGGTTGCCTGGAGCGACGACATCGTGGTTTTCGACTCCTACAGCTCGGACCGCACAGCGGAGATCGCCCGCGCATTCGGCGCCCGGGTGATCCAGCGCCGGTTTGACAACGAGCGCGATCATCGCGCCGCTTCATTACAGGTGGAGTTCCGGCACCCGTGGGTCTTCAATCCCGACGCGGACGAGATTACTCCGCCCGAGCTGCGGGACGAAATGCTGGCCATCGCAGCCGATCCCGTGTGCGGCGCCAACGCGTTTCGTCTGCGCTTCAAGAACATCTTCATGGGCCGCTGGATCAAGCACGGCAGCTTGTACCCCACCTGGATCGTGCGTTTCTTCCGCCCGGAAGCGCTGCGCTTCGAACGCGGCGTCAACTTGCGGTACGTGGTCGAGGGGCCGACGGGCCGCCTGCGAAATCATCTGCTGCACTACAGCTTCAACAAGGGCCTGGACGCCTGGTTTGAAAAACATAATCGCTACTCGCGAATGGAGGCCTTGGAAGGCGCCGACCCCATCGATTTCGGTGCGCTGCTGGTGCGCGACGCCGTGGCCCGCCGCCGCGCGTTGAAAGCACTTTCCTTCCGCCTGCCCTGCCGGCCCACCCTGCGATTCGTCTACATGTACCTTCTACGCGGCGGTTTTTTAGACGGCCTTCCCGGCCTGATTTATTGCCGCCTGCTGATGTTCTACGAATACATGATCGTCCTGAAAGTTAAGGAAGCCGAGCGCCGCGCGAGCGGCCTGCCAGTCTAGGTCCGAAACCAAGAACCCGATGCTCCGAACACTAGCCGAAAGACTCAGCCGCAATCTGTCGTTCCGCCGGCGCCTGCCCGCCCGCTTCGGCGGCGCAAACATTCTCGTCTCGCCCGAGGGCGGCCTGCGCTACTGGCGGCTCGACCTGGAGAAAGTGGACCCAACGCTGCTGCACGCGGCCGCCGAATGGGTCCGGCCCGGCAACGTAATATGGGACGTCGGCGCCAACGTCGGCCTATTCACCTTTGCCGCGGCAGGACTCGCGGGGCCCGCGGGCCAAGTTCTGGCGATCGAGCCGGACGCCTGGCTGGCCAGCCTGCTCCGCCGGTCCGCGAAACTTCCGGCCGCAGCCCGGGCGCAGGTGGATGTAGTGGAAGCGGCGGTGTCCAACCGGATCGGCATGTCTGAATTCGTGGTCGCGAGCCGCGCGCGGTCTTCGAATCATCTGGCGGGATTCGGATTGTCGCAGGCCGGCGCCTGCCGCGAGAAACACCAGGTGCCCACCGTCACCCTGGACGCGCTTCTCGGCTTCAATCCGGCGCCAAATCTGGTCAAGATCGACGTCGAAGGCGCGGAACACGACCTGCTCGCCGGAGCCGGGCGCCTGCTCACAACAGTCCGCCCCATTCTGCTTTGCGAGGTGTCGGGGCACAGCACCGCCGCGGTCACTAAAATTCTTTGGTCGGCCGGGTACACGATTTTTGACGCCGACGCCGCCCGAACGGAACGCCGCCCGCTACCAGAGGCGGTTTGGAACACGCTGGCGCTGCCTCATTTCGCGACATGAGAATACTGCTGCTCAACCAATTCTTCTGGCCGGATCCCGCCCCCACGGCGCAGTTGCTGACCGACGTCGCGCGCAATTTCGCCGAGCAGGGTCACCAGATCACGGTTATCCACGGATCCGGAAGTTATGTGGGGCAGGTTGGTAGCCTGCCGCCGATTGAAAATCGGCCCGTAAATATTCCGGATCAGGTGCGGGTTATTCGAGTTCCCGCTCTTCCGTTTGGACACGGAAAAGCAGCCAAGCTGTTATCGTACGCCACGTTTTACCTGGGAGCCCTGTTTCACTCACTGCGACTGCCCAAGCCGGATATTATCCTGTGCCTCACCACGCCGCCGTTTCTTTCCGTCATCGGTCTGATCGTGAAGAAACTGCGCGGCACGCCCTACTACATCTGGGAAATGGACCTGTACCCGGAAGTGGCCATCGATCTCGGATTTCTACGCCCCGGATCGTTTCTGACACGCGCTCTCGCGCGGCTCTCGAAGTTGGCCCGGAATAACGCCGAGCGTGTGATCGCGCTCGGCGAATGCATGCGCGGACGCCTCATCTCATCCGGCGTGCCGGACGCCAAGATCGGAGTGGCGGAGAACTGGGCCGGCGGCGGCCGGATTCATCCGTCCGACCGGCCGCCCAGGCTGCCGATCGAGCTGCTGTATTCGGGAAACCTGGGGCTCGCGCACGACCTGCATACGCTAGCCGGCGCCATGCTCCAATTGCGGAACGACAACCGCTTCCGCTTCACCATCGCCGGCGGCGGACCGCGCCGGCCGCTCCTCGAAGATTTCTGCCGCGACCACGCGATTTCCGCGGCTTCGTTTCTCGCCTATCAAGATCCCGGCGATTTCGCGCGCAATCTGGCCGCGTGCGACATCGGACTTGTCACCCAAAGTTCCGCCTGCTTCGGCTCGATAGTACCCAGCAAAATCTACGCCCTCATGGCCGCCGGCCGGCCAATTCTCTATATAGGTCCAAAAGGCACGATGCCCAGCCTCATCGTTCGTAATTTTCAATGTGGCTGGCAGATCGAATGCGGCGACGTAAAGTCGTTGGTGGATTTGTTGCGCTTTCTGGCAGGCTGCTCAGAAGCGATCCGAGGAGCCGGCGGACGCGCGCGAAAAGCGTTTTTGGAAAACTACGACCTCCCAATCGGCGTGGCCCGCATCGCTGCAATCCTGAATGTCCAGCCCCCAGTCCCCAGTCCCCAACCCGTAGCATGTACTCCCTACTCTTCCTCGGCTTCGGCTCTCTGATCCTCTGCTGGATACTGACGCCGCCGTGCCGCGACCTTTTTCGCCGGCTCGGTATCGTGGACCGGCCGGATCATGTCCGAAAACTGCACCGCGGGGCCATCCCGCGAGTGGGCGGACTGCCCATCGCAATCTCCTACATCGCCGCCTACGCTCTACTGCTGGTTTCGCCCTTGACCGCCAAAGCCGTACTCGCCGGTCATCTGCCGTTCGTGTGGAGCTTACTGCCCGCGTTGCTGGTGATTTTCGCCACCGGCCTGGCCGACGACATTGCCGGTCTGCGTCCCTGGGAGAAATTGCTGGGCCAGACCGCCGCCGCGGCGCTCGCCTACGGGGCGGGCGTGCGCATCCTTGCCGTGGGTCACTATTCGACCGGGCATTGGTGGTGGAGCCTGCCCTTGACCCTGCTGTGGCTGATCGGCTGCGCGAACGCGTTCAATCTAATTGACGGCCTGGACGGATTGGCGGCCGGAATCGGGTTGTTCTCGACAGTCGCCATGCTCATTGCCGCGCTGATCGAAGGAAACATTACCCTCGCCCTCGCGACCGTTCCGCTGGCCGGGTGCCTGCTCGGGTTTTTGCGGTACAACTTCCCTCCCGCATCGATTTTTCTGGGCGATTCCGGCAGCCTGCTGATCGGATTTCTGCTGGGAACATACGGAGTCGTCTGGAGCCAGAAGTCCACCACGCTGCTTTCGATGACGGCGCCGCTGATGGCGCTGGCCCTCCCGCTGCTCGACACCGCGCTGGCGATCGCCCGGCGATACCTGCGCAGCGACTCCATCTTCCGTCCGGACCGCAGTCACATTCACCATCGCCTGCTCGATCTCGGATTCACCCCGCGCAACGTAACGCTAACGCTTTACGCGGTATGCGGCCTCTTTGGTGGGCTGGCCTTGCTGCTGACCGTTCTGCGCAGCCTCTACGCCGGCCTCATAGTGCCGCTCTTCGCGGGCGTCGCCTGGTTCCTGGTATCGCGGCTTCGCTACATAGAATTCGGGATCGCCCGCCGGATGCTCACGGCTGGAATCTTTCGCCACATGTTGAAACGGCGGATTTGCCTGGCGCGCCTGGAAACCCGGCTGCTGGCCGCCGGAAGCGTGGAGGAATTGTGGCTCGCGATTCGCGAAGCCGCCTCGGAGTTCGACTTTTCCTATCTCCACCTCCGTTTGGGCGGCGAAGCATACGAGGAGGTTTTACGCGAGGGTGCGAAGTGCGAAGCCTGGCAGCTCAATGTCCCGGTGAACGGCGAGGGTTGGCTGACCTTGAAACGCGAATTCGACTCGCCCGCCGGATCCGTCGCGATCGGGATGCTCATCGATCTGTTGTATAGAGCGCTAAACGCCAAGCCGGCGGGCTTTGAAGCGTCCCTCGGCAATTTGCGGTCGAGCGTTGCCGCGCGCCCGGGTCTCCAGGCCGAGCAGGTTACTAACAGTTGGTAACCTCACCCCCTCTTGCACGCCAACGTCAGGCCGTCCCGCACCGCCAACATACTGAGCCATACGCGATCGTCACCGTGCAGCTTCTCGTTGAACGCCCGCAGGGCCTTGGTGTCTTCGTCGTTCACCGATTCGTCGAGCACCTTGCCGGACCACAACACGTTGTCGATGGCGATCAATCCGCCGGCTCGCACCAGCACCAGCGCCCGCTCGTAATAATTCGCATAGTTCGTTTTGTCGGCATCGATGAACATGAAGTCGAAGCGGCCTCCCTGCCCTGTCGCGATCAGATTGTCCAGCGTTTCGATGGCCGGCCGAAGCCGCAAATCGATCTTGTGCCCGACACCGGCGGACTGCCAATAGCGGCGGGCGATAGAGGTCCATTCCTCGTTGACGTCGCACGCGATCATGCGGCCGTCGTCGGGCAAAGCCAGCGCCACGGCCAGCGAACTGTAGCCGGTGAACACGCCCACCTCGATGGTTCTGCGCGCGCCGATCAGGTGCATGAGCAGCGCCATGAACTGGCCCTGTTCCGGCGAAATCTGCATGTTCACTTTGGGGTGATGCGCGGTCTCTTCGCGCAGCCGCAGGAGAACGTCCGGCTCGCGCAGCGTGACCTGCCGCATGTACTCCCACAGGTCTTCGGTGATAATCAAATCGCCAAGTGGCGTTAAACCATTCTGACAACAAATTCTAGCCGGTGAACTGGTCCGCCGAGCGTTTCACGAACAGCATGACTACCGACGCGGCGAGACAAGCTGAAAAAGGCGGGGTTCGGTCGGAGAAGAACGAAGCCGCGGTCAAGAGCAGCGACGCGATAAATACCGCCGTGACGATGCCCGCCAGCCGCTTGCCGGTATTGTGCTTGAGCTCAACAGCCGCGGCTCCGCAAACGAAGCAGTTCGTCTCCTGAGCCCGAAGAATTCCGTTGCAGGACAGGCATCGCGTCATACATCGATTAAAGCGTATGAACTTGTAGCCGCCTATCGCCCGGACGTACCAATATTCTGCGGTGTTCAGCGTAGGCTGAAGCGGTAGGGCCTGCGCGGTCCTACCGCAATTGTGAACGACTCTAGAAGATCAGCTTCATCGCGAGTTGAAGCTGCCGCGACGAGCCGGAGTCGCCCGCCGGGAAGCGGGTGCCATTGGTGATCACGCCGACTGTGGTATTGGCGGCCAACGGATAGCCGCCATTCAACGCCGGTTGCGTGAAGTTCGCGGCGTTCAACAGATCGAAGGCGTCCACCCGGATCTGCCAGCTTACGCGCTCGGTGATCTTGGTGGTCTTCACCAGCGAGAAGTCGACGTTGGAGAACCCGGGCCCGATGACCACGTTGCGGCCCATGTTCCCTAAGGCGTTGCCAGGGTTAAGCAAGTAGTTGCCGGGGTTCAGGATATATCCCACTTGAGCGGCGCTGCCGCTGGGGGCCGGGAACAACCCAACCGGAACAGGTCCGGAGACGTTTGGCCGTTGAGTCGCCTGGCCGGTTGGGCCGGTATTGGTCGTACGGAAATTCATGGGATTACCGGTCTGTAGTTGCACGATGGTCGCCAGTTCCCAACCTTCCACGAAGCGATTGCCCTTGAACGGCAGATTGTAGACCCCGTTCAGCACCACGCGGTGCCGGGCATCGAAATCCGACAAGCCGCGGTCATTGCGTATGTTGTAGCTGTCCTGCACGGTCAATCCTTGATTGTTCCGCGAGTTGTAGTCGAT